>NZ_JBBWCB010000252.1:0-3693 GCF_039888995.1 Pseudomonas rossensis
GATCTACGCCGTGATCGGCAGCGGCATCGCGCACTGGATCGGTCAACCGCTGATCGGGCTCAATTTCCTGCAACAACGTCGTGAGGCGGATTTTCGTTTCGGCCTGACGCGTCTTCGTGAAGACGCCGAAAACGTCGCCCTTTCCCGTGGTCAGGGCTGGGAAAGCAAGCAGTTACTGGGACAACTGGGACTGCTGCTGAGCAACTACGGCAAGCTGGTTCGCTCGAAAAAACACCTGTTGGGCATTAATGCGGCGTATGAGCGATTCGCCTTTACCTTGCCGCTGCTGCTGGTGTCGCCGCGCTTCTTCTCGCGGGAAATCCAACTGGGGCAACTGACTCAGATCGCTTCGGCTTTCGGCGAAATTCAGGCTTCTCTTTCGTTTCTGATTCGTAGCTACCCGCAAATCGCCGAATGGCGTGCGACCAAGACTCGCTTATGCAGTTTCTGGCGTGAACTTGACGCACTACCTGCACCGGTTGACCCCGTCACCCGTCGTACAGCTGGCCTGCGTTTGCATGACTTTGCACCGCTGAACGAGCACGGTTTACCGCTGTTCGAACCGCTGACGCTGACCTTGGCTCCCGGCGAACGGCTGCTGCTGCGCGGCCCTTCCGGCGTGGGCAAGACCACCCTGCTCCGCTCGCTTGCAGGATTGTGGCCACGGCACCAGGGCAGTGTCGAACTGGACCGCGAGGGTCTACTTATCCTGCCGCAGAGGCCTTATTTGCCCAATGGTTCGTTGCATGAACTGTTGCATCAAACCGGCGAGACCGGTGCTATCGAAATCGATGAAGCACGCCTGGAAGCCGTGCTCAAACTGACAGAGTTGCAGCACTTGCCGTTGCACAGCACCGATGACTGGAGCCGGCGTTTGAGCCCCGGCGAGCAACAGCGCCTGGCCATGGCCCGCGCCTTGCTGATTCGGCCACCATTGCTGTTCCTCGATGAAGCCACTTCGGGCCTTGACGACAGTGCTGAGCGACGGCTGTACGAAGCGCTGGCGGCAACCGACATTACGCTGGTCAGCATCGGCCATCGCGAAAGCCTCGGTGCGTACCACACCTGCGTGATCGATGTGGTGCCAGTGGCTTTGCCCTCCGCGCCCAAACCAATCCCCTCCACCACGCTGGAATTTTGAGATTATTGATATCGTTGCCAAAAAAGTGGCTGACGTTTGCGAGCCTGACTGCGTGCCTGCTCTGCGTTCAACACGCTCAGACGAACGAGCCGCTGCTGTACACCGTCAACGCGGCCCAAGCATTGCCCTGTGACGGTTACAGTTAGGGCTTCGGTGCAACTGGAACCGATGCCAGCGTGTCGGTGATCCAGCGTGATAATCAGGCTCAGAATCGATTGAAGGGGCACTGAAGCCTGTCCCCTTTCTTGGCTTCGCTTGTCTTTCAAGGTAAGCGAACGAAAAAGAACGTTCTCGCTACAGAACGCGTTGACTGACGTCCTCCTGCATTGCCGATAAACCCCCAGGACAAATTCCACCTTTGGTATCCGCTGAAGACTCCACCCAGAGCCAGTCGTTTTGTGGGGTAAAAACGACCAAAAATAAAAATGGGTCGCGAGATAAAATCTCGCAACCCATTGAGTTATATAGTCGGGACGGAGTAATTCGAACACTCGCCCCTAGCACCCCATGCTAGTGCCAATCGACCGATATCAGCAGGGATTAGTAACAAGCTGTGCCTCCATTGTTATCTGTCCCGCTATCTTGTGCTTCCTGAATGCCACACACATATCGTGACCAGTGATCCATTAACATTTGCCGCTTGCCGAAAAGGTCTCCACGGCGATAAGCCGCCTCAACCGCACTCTCTACTGCATGTGCAAGTGCCTGCTCGCAGACTTCTCGTGGATAGTGGGTGACCGCACTCGCCCAATCCCTAAAAGTCGAACGGAATCCGTGAGTCGTGAGATCGTTGCGCTTCATTCGACGCAACACCATCAACATCGCCATGTTGCTCAGCGGTCTCCCTTTTCGAGCACCCGGAAACAGATGATTGTTCCCCTTTACGCGTGGAAGAGCGATCAGTAGATCCAAAGCCGCTTGCGACAAAGGAACCCGGTGCTCCTTCCCGGCTTTCATTCGCGACGCCGGAATGGTCCATATCCCTGCCACGAGATCAATCTCCGCCCAGGTAGAGTCAGGCACTTCACTGGTTCGGCAGGCTGTCAGGATGGTGAAGTGCAGGGCTTTAGCGCTCAGATCTTGTGCTTTTTCAAGAGTTCTCAGCTTTCTGGCCTCTGCTGCTTTCTCACGAGCGTTCGCGAGACTTACTTCAGGACTCCCGCCCAGCCCCATGTCTCGGCTCTTGCCGGCAATCTTGTAGCGAAAGATCCAACTAGCGCCACCGGAGCGGCCGACTTTCAAGTAGAGGCCGTCGCCATCATTGGTCATTCCAGCCAACCCGACCCTGATTATTTTCTCTACGGTTTTTGTCGTCAGTGATGCCATCAGTCACCTCCTATTTAAAGGATGATGACTCAATCCAGATGAGTCTCAGCCCATACTCCAGCCCATACCTTGGCCCCTGGCTTTCCGTAGTCGCATGCGGAACACAAAAGACAAAAATCTTCATAAGCGACTGTTTTCAAAATTGTTTTTCGTACCAAAACAGAACATCTATGGACGTCAATAAACATCAAAACAAGAGACATCGCCTCCGCCATCTTTATACGACAAAGCCCTGATTAGTCAGGGCTTTGTCGTTTCTGGGGTTTGGTGGAATCATCGTCTTTCGGCATGTCTTCCATCACTATTATGGAAAACGTTCTGTAATTCAGCCGTTTCACCGTATGCGTCCGGCCAACACATCTTCCTGCCCCCTATGCCAAAGGCGATGGTGTCCACTTAATTTAAGTGGACACCATTTTTAGCCTTTTAAGCGGGTCTTTCATGCAGCCACAACGCCGTTCCTACTCCAAATCCTTCAAGGCTCAGGTCATTCAAGAGTGCGCCCAGCCCGGTGCCTCGATTGCCAATGTCGCACTGAGCCACAGCCTCAACGCGAACCTCGTCCATAAATGGATTCGAGTGCAAACGCAGAAAACCATGGCGCTGCAACCTGCTTTCATTCCGCTGCCCTTGCAGGCTATGGGGGCAAAGTCGGATTGCGCGTCATCGACTATCTGTCTCGAAATCCCACACCCGCGTGGCACCGTCAAAGTGAACTGGCCGACCGAAAGCGCTGCTGCCTGCGCCACCTTTCTTCGAGATCTAATGCGATGATCCGCATCGACGCTATCTGGCTCGCCACCGAACCCATGGACATGCGCGCCGGTACCGACACTGCTCTGGCGCGGGTGGTATCAGTGTTCGGTGCGGCGCAGCCACACTGTGCTTATCTGTTTGCCAACCGCCGCGCCAATCGCATGAAAGTGCTGGTGCACGACGGGTTGGGTATTTGGCTGGCGGCGCGCCGCCTGCATCAAGGCAAGTTCTTCTGGCCGGGTTCTCAACACGGCTCTCAGATGGAATTAGGTGCCGAACAACTGCATGCCCTGGTGCTGGGTTTGCCTTGGCAAAGAGTTGGGCCAAGCGGCGTGATTTCCATCGTGTGACGCCTGCCATGGCCAGCCTGGCCGTGCAATTGTCCGATGAGTCTATCGCCGGTGTAGCCTTGCTCTGGCAAAATCGGCGGCATGACTTCGCTTCCAAACCTCGACCAACTAAACCCTGAA
>NZ_JBBWCB010000253.1:0-3674 GCF_039888995.1 Pseudomonas rossensis
GATTGATGTCGGTGGCGTAGATGATGGTGCGATCGAGCAAGCCTTCTTCGCGCAGCAGAATGGCCATCGAATAGACCTCTTCACCGGTGCTGCAACCGGCGATCCAGATCTTGATCGAGGGGTAAGTCTTGAGCAGCGGCACCACTTCCTTGCGGATCGCCAAGAAATGCGAAGGGTCGCGGAACATTTCGCTGACCGGGATCGTCAGCAGTTGCAACAACTGCATGAACGCCGTCGGGTCGTGCAGGACCTTTTCCTGCAACGCTGAAATGGTCGTGCACTCGAACTGGCTCAACGCGTGATTGACCCGGCGCTTGATCGAAGCGCCGGAGTAGTCGCGAAAGTCATAGCTGTATTTGAGGTAGATCGCCTCGATCAACAAGCGAATTTCGATTTCGCTATTTCGCTCCACTGAAAAATTGCGTTCCACTAAATGCGTTCCATTTTCGGTAACCACACGCGAATCAGCGAGAACAGGCGATCCAGGTCAATGGGCTTGGCCAGGTAATCATTGGAGCCCGCTTGCAGGCAGCGCTCCTGATCGTCCTTCATGGCCTTGGCCGTCACCGCGATGATCGGCAGCTTGCGCCAGCGCGGGTCCTTGCGGATCTCGATGGTGGCTTCGTAGCCATCCATCTCCGGCATCATCACGTCCATCAACACCAGATCGATGTCCTCGACTTCATTCAGTCTTTCAATCGCTTCACGACCGTTTCGGCCGATGACCACGACTGCACCCTTTTGCTCCAGGGCACTGGTGAGGGCAAAGATGTTGCGCACATCGTCGTCCACCAGCAGCACCTTGCGACCCTCGAAAACCTTGTCGCGACTGCGCGCGGTCTTGAGCATCCTCTGGCGTTCATGGGACAACCTGGATTCGACTTTGTGCAGAAAGAGTGTGACCTCATCGAGCAAACGCTCTGGCGAGCGAGCGCCCTTGATGATGATCGAGCGCGAATACTTGCGCAGGTCGGCCTCTTCGTCCCGGGTCAGGTTGCGCCCGGTGTAGACGATCACCGGCGGGAACGAGCAGATGTCTTCCGTGGACATGCGCTTGAGCAAGTCGTTGCCGAGCATGTCCGGTAGCTTCAGGTCGATGATCATGCAGTCAAAAATTGTCGTGCGCAGCAGGTTCAGTGCATCCTGGGCCAGGCCCACGGCAGTGATCTCGATGTCATCGTCGCCGATCAGTCGGGCAATGCTGTCGCGCTGCACATCGTCGTCTTCGACCAGCAGGACGCGTTTGACTTTCTGGGTCAGCTTGGCCTCAAGGCGGGCAAACACGTCCTTGAGTTCTTCGCGGGTAGTCGGCTTGACCGCGTAACCAATGGCGCCCATGTGCATCGCGGCTTCGACCCGGTCTTCCACCGAAATCACATGCACCGGAATGTGCCGGGTTTCAGCGCGTTCCTTCAGGCGTTGCAACACAGTCAACCCGGAATGATCCGGCAGACGCATGTCCAGCAGAATGGCGTCCGGGATGAATTCCCTGGCCAGGTCGTAACCCTCGTCCGCGCCGTGCGCCACCAAGCACTGATACCCCAGCTCATGCGCCAGGTCATAAAGAATATTGGCAAAGTTCGGCTCGTCTTCCACCACCAGAATGCAACGAGTGGCGAATGGCGCCTTGGTGCGATCGTCGTCGAAACGCGGGATATCGACTTCGGCAATCAACGGCACCAGCGCGGCGGGCGTCACTCTCGGTGTAATGGCAACCGGCGTGGCTCTCATCGGCTCGACAGGATCCTCGCCCGGTTCAACGTATTGCTGCGGCAAAACCAGCGTAAACACACTGCCCTGCCCCGGCTCGCTGGTGACACTGATGGAACCGCCAAGCAAGGCGGCCAGGTCACGGGAAATCGACAAGCCCAGGCCGGTGCCGCCGTAACGGCGATTGGTGGTGCCATCGGCCTGGCGGAAGGCTTCGAAAATGCTGTCCTGCTGATCCGCGGCAATGCCAATCCCCGAATCGCGAATGATAAAGGCGATACCGTCGCCTGGCTGACTGGCAACCGTCAGGCTGACCGTGCCTTTTTCGGTGAATTTCACCGCGTTGGACAGCAGGTTCTTGATCACCTGCTCCAGACGCTGGCGGTCGGTGAAGATCATCATGGGCGCACCGGCCTGCACCTCGACCTGGAAGTCCAGCTTCTTGTCGGCAGCCAATGGCTGGAACATCCCGCGCAAGCCATCCACCAGGCGCGCGATACTGGTGTTCTCCGGTCGCATTTCAAGCTTGCCGGCCTCGACCTTGGAAATGTCGAGAATGTCGTTGATCAAGTTGAGCAAATCATTGCCGGCAGAGTAGATCGACTCGGCAAACATGACCTGCTCGGCGCTGAGGTTTTCCTGGGGGTTTTCCGCCAGCAGCTTGGCGAGGATCAACGAGCTGTTCAGCGGCGTGCGCAACTCGTGGGACATGTTGGCGAGGAATTCAGACTTGTACTTGCTCGAGCGTTGCAACTCTTCGGCGCGTTCTTCGAGCTGAGTCTGGGCCTGATTGAGCTCGGTGTTCTTCAGGTCCATGGCGTCGCGCTGGTCGGCCAGAATCTGCGCTTGCTCGGCGAGTTGCTCATTGGTTTGTTCAAGCTCGACCTGCTGGGTCTCCAGATGCGCCTGAGACTCCTTGAGAATCCGCGACTGCTCTTCCAGCTCTTCGTTGGCGGTCTTGAGTTCTTCCTGCTGGACTTGCAGTTCTTCATTGAGCTGCTGGGTTTCGGCCAGCACTTCCTGCAAGCGCTGGCGATAGCGAGCGGCCTCGATGGACGTGCCGATGTTGCCGGCAATCAGTTCAAGCAATTCGACATCACGGTCCGTCAGCGGGCGCAGGAAGCCCAGTTCGATTACACCGTTGACCCGATCGTCGTCACTGGTCGGCACCACCAGCACGCTATGGGGAAGACCTTCGCCCAGGCCGGAGCTGACCTTGAAGTAATCGCTCGGTACATCATCAAGACGAATCAAGCGAGCCTGGTTCGCCACCTGGCCGACAATGCCTTCATCGCTGTAAATCTGCTGTTCGCGCGCTTCCTGCTCGCGGGAGAAACCGTAAGAGGCAATGCGCTTGAGTCCACCGTGCTCTTCACGAACATAAATAGCTGCTACGGCGGTGCCCAGGTACTGCGCGCAGAACTGCAGAATGTTGCGGCCCAGCAGATTAAGCGACAGTTGCCCCAGCACTTGTTCGGCCAGTTCGGTCTGGCCATTGCGCAGCCAGGCCTGCTGTTCCAGACGCTGGGCGCTGGCCTGTTGCAAGGCGAGGTTGGCGCTGTAACTTTGTGAAAGGTTGAGCAAGTCCCGACGGCCAATGTAGGCCAGCAATGCGCTGATCCCGGCGATGAACAACAGATAAAGGCTGATGCTCCAGATCGTGGTGCGGCGCACTTCCTCGTTGCGGGTGGTGCGCAACTGTTGCTCCATGTCGATCACGTCTTCGAATTGCTTGCGGATCTCATCGGTCAGCCGCTTGCCGCGCCCGGCCTTGACCGCGCTGCGGTAATCGCCGCTGGATCGCTGCAATTCAATTATTGTCTGCGCGAAAGTGGCCCACTCATTCTGCAAGGCCTGGAGCCGGTGCAGGCGGTCGGTCTGCACCGGGTTGTCCGCGGTCAGTTCGAGCAAGGTATTGAGGGCGACAGCGATTCGCGGCTTGGCCGTTTCGTAGGGTGCAAGGA
>NZ_JBBWCB010000254.1:0-3646 GCF_039888995.1 Pseudomonas rossensis
AAGCCTGTCTGCGCGTAATGTGTCGCTCATATTTATGTGCTGCTTTCTACGCCGAAAACCCCATTCAAGGGCGTCGTCTTTGTCACCACAACATAACTCAGGCCGCAACATAACCGGCGTTATGTGTTGCGACACATAATGGTGGCTACAAGGCAAGCTTTCGTAAGCGCGCGGGGATTACAGGTTGCGTAACGGCATCCAGTTATGCGGCAACAGCTCCGCGATCTCGCTCGCCCGTTGTGTTGGCAGTCGCGTGAACACGTCCTTCAGATAGGCGTACGGATCATGGCCGTTAAGTTTGGCCGATTGGATCAGGCTCATCAGCGCCGCCGCACGTTGGCCGCTGCGCACCGATCCGGCGTAGAGCCAATTTTTGCGTCCCAGTGCCCAAGGCCTGATTTGTTGCTCTGCGTGGTTGTTGTCGATGGGGATCGCACCGTCATCGAGGTAGCGAGACAGTGCCGTCCAACGTTTCAGGCTGTAGTCGAAGGCCTTGGCGATAGCCACCCCGTCGTGCACACGTTCGCGCTGGACGATCATCCAGGCATGCAATGCATCCATCACCGGTACGGATTTCTCTTGTCGTATTCGGCGGCGCAAATCGGGTTCCAAGTCGCGTACGTCTTGCTCTATTTCGTAGAGAAGCTGGATGTAACGCAAGGCCTGTTCGGCCAGCTGGCTTTTGTTGGTGGCATGCAGGTCGAAAAACTTGCGTCTAGCATGGGCCATGCAGCCAACTTCGATCACGCCGAGCGAAAACGAGGCTTTATAACCCCCGAAATCGTCACACACCAACTTGCCCTTCCAGTCTTGCAAGAAGCGCCGAGCATGTTCGCCTGCGCGGCTGGGGCTGAAGTCGTAAACCACCGCTTTGATGTCGGCAAACGCGCTGGTGGCGTAAGCCCAGACATAGGCACGATGGGTTTTCTTCGCACCGGGCATGAGCACCGGCACTGGGGTTTCGTCTGCGTGCACCACGTCATGCTCAAGTATTGCCTCGCGTAGGGCGTCGACCAGCGGTTGCAACTGCACTCCGCAGGTACCGACCCACTGCGCCAGGGTTGAGCGGGGAATGGCCAAGCCAGCCCGGCCAAAGATCTGTTCCTGACGATACAGCGGCAAATGATCACCGTACTTGGCGACCATTACCTGGGCCAGCAAGCCGGCGGTCGGGATGCCTTTGTCGATGATCTGTGCCGGTACCGGTGCCTGGATCAAAGTTTCACATTGATCACAAATCCACTTGCCACGGATGTGACGTTCCACGCTGAACACGCCCGGTGTGTAGTCGAGCTTTTCGCTGACATCCTCGCCGATGCGCTTGAGGGCGCAGCCGCAAGTGCATTGGGTGTTGTCCGGCTCGTGGTGGATCAGGGTACGCGGGAACTGCGGCGGCAAAGCTATGCGTTTGGGTTTCTGCTTGGTCTCGGTCGACGCGCAAGCTACTTGCAGCGCCTCCAGTTCGGTCTCGATGGCCGCGATGTCAGCGTCGATGAGGTCATCGAGCAGGCTGGCTTGAGCCGGACTGATTAACTGTTCGCTGCGCTTGGCAAACTTGAAGCGCTTAAGCTGAGCGATTTCGTGGGTCAGTTTCTGAATCAGCGTTTGGTCGCGGTTGATCTTCTGGCCCATCGTCTCAACGGTCTTGCCAAGCGTGTCAACTTGATGGTCGAGGGTCTCGACGCGCTGCATCAACTGCGCCGCCAAAGCGCGCAGTTGTTCAGGGTCTAGTTGGTTGAGATGGGAAGGTGAAATCATGCCGCTGATTTTGCCAGAGAAGAGCCAAACCGACGACAGGCTCATCGGCCAATTACCCAGCCAGGCTGGCCATGGCCGGCATCAAAGGAAGGAAATTGTGTTGCTCGGCCCGAGGCGTTGCCAGGGCAAACCCAGCACCAAAGCGTTCAATTGTTCTGCACCCAATTCCATCTGCGTACCGTGTCGAGAGCCAGGCCAGAAGAACTTGCCCTGGTGCAAACGACGGGCCGCGAGCCAGATGCCCAAACCGTCGTGCACCAGCACTTTCATGCGATTGGCGCGGCGATTGGCAAACAGATAAGCACAGTGCGGCTGCGCCGCACCGAACACCGCCACAACCCGCGCCAAGGCGGTCTCGGTACCGGCGCGCATGTCCAGAGGTTCGGTGGCGAGCCAGATTGAGTCGATGCGGATCATCGTGTCAAACCGCGCACAAACCGGGCACATCCTGCCGGATCGGAAGCCGGCCATCTCACGATCAAGACCCCTTGCTCGTACGGTACGTCGATGCTGATTGATGGCTCAGGCTTTATTTGATTTGCAGGTGCAAGGGGTAGGGCCACAAAAGCCGGTAAATTCGCGACCGCATTCTTGTGCTTGGGTGGCAGCCATCGACGGACGACATTGGCGTTGATGCCATGCCTCAGGGCGACACTGGAGACAGAGATGCCCGGTTGCTGGCATTCCTGAATGACTTGGGCTTTGAGGGATTTGGAATAGGTGTGCCGTTGGCGCATGGGGATCCTCACGTTAAGGGTGATTGCGTCCGCTTAAAAAATCGTGGACGCAATTGCACTTATCGCTCTGGATCTGCTGGCTGAGTAGATGACTTCGCCGGCCCCTTACAAGCTTTCAGCAAGGCATCACTGAAATCGGCCGCATGGCCCATGTCCGCCGCAAGTTTTTGTGTGGAACCAACGATTGCGCGTGACCACACATCATATTGTTATATCTCCAACACTGATAATAATATGAGAGGTCAACAGTGTCTTCTTCTGCCTATTGCAGCCTCATTGACGATTTTTGCGATCTCGTCATGCTTCCAAAACAACCTGCCTTTTATGAGCTGGCCAGCGTTCTAGTACGTAACGTCGAAATCAATCTTGCCCACCATAATGGGGAGGGAAAAGGAGAGGTGCTGATCTATTGCGTGTTCGGACCGTTAGCGCACGACCGCGAACAAGAGATGCAGCGGATGTTGGAAATCAATTTCTATCTTTTTTCCGGTCCTTACAGCCCCTCGCTCTCTTACAACCCCGAAAGTGAGAGGGCGGTACTTACAAGCTATGCAGTGGTGGAAGCGCTCACCGCGCAACAGTTGTTGGCACTCCTCAGCAAACTCGCAAACCTGGCATTGGCATGGCAAGAGGGAGCGTTTCTGGGCGCAGCCCCCCCGGCATCCGTCAAAGGACGAACCGCCGCAAGCTCGTTCACGAAAGTTTCCCTCTGAAATGAACTGACAGGAGTGCAGTGATGCTCGGTCCTATCAACCTCATGCGGCACATTCAATCAGGCTCGACGATACAAAGTACCGGCTCATCGCCTCCCGCACCGGATTTTGTACAGGTTTGCGCGACGAGTTCTGGTGTGTCCAGATTAGCCCCCGACTCTATTCATGCGAACCCGTTGTTGGCCGGCCTTGACGGTCAGCGGTTACGTTTACTCCGTGAAGCTGCACATATTCGAGAGTTGGTGCCTGATATCAATCCGCTTGCCTATGCTCAGCGCCACATGGCGCTGGAGGGTAAGCTCCTGAATCTGCTGCCCGAATCGCACTACCTGGAAATACACCACCTTAAGCTTGCGCTTGGCTGCCCCTTGCATCCCATGCTTTCAGGCCAGCAAGAAAGCGATGCTCTCATCGCCGACCTGGAGGCCTACATCGCGG
>NZ_JBBWCB010000255.1:0-3558 GCF_039888995.1 Pseudomonas rossensis
GAGCTTGCTCGCGATAGCGGTGTATCAGTCAACATATGCGTTGAATGTGAGACCGCAATCGCGAGCAAGCTCGCTCCCACATTTTGACCGAGCCCGCTTGCTAGCGGCGTTTGCTGCCACCGAGTAGCGAGCCCATCAACCCGCGTACCAACTGTCGGCCCAATTGATTGGCCGCCTGGCGCATCGCTGATTTCAGTGCCTGCCCCGCCGCGGTGCCGAGGAATTCCCCGGCCTTGTCGGTGAAGCTTGGCTCTTCGGCTGCCGGTTTGCCCGGAACAGCGTCAGGCTCTGGCGCCAACCCTTTGCGCCCCATCAACACTTCATAAGCCGATTCGCGATCAACGGGTTTGTCATACCGCCCCTTGAAGGGCGACCACGAGATCAGCACTGTGCGTTCAGTCTCGCTCAGTGGCCCGATCCGCGATTGCGGCGGTGCCACCAAAACCCGCTGGACCATCTCCGGCGTGCCCTTGTCCTGCAACGTGCCGACCAACGCCTCGCCGATTCCAAGCTCGGTCAGCACCGACAAGGCATCGAACGTCGGGTTCGGCCGGAAGCCTTCGGCCACCGCTCGCAAGGATTTCTGTTCCTTGGCGGTGAACGCGCGCAGGCCATGCTGAACGCGCAGACCGAGCTGAGCCAGCACGTCATCCGGCAAGTCGCCTGGCGATTGCGTGACGAAATACACGCCAACGCCTTTCGAGCGTATCAGCCGCACCACCTGCTCAAGACGATCCTGCAAAGCCTTTGGCGTACCGGCGAACAATAAATGCGCTTCGTCGAAAAACAACGCCAGCAGCGGTTTGTCCGAATCCCCCCGCTCTGGCAATTGCTCGAACAGTTCGGCCAGCAGCCACAACAGGAACGTTGCGTAGACCTTCGGCGCTTCATGCACCAGACGGCTGGCATCGAGCAGGTGAATGCGCCCGCGACCCTCGGCGGTCGGCTGCAGAATGTCTTCGAGTTGCAGCGCCGGCTCACCGAACAGCGCTTCGGCGCCCTGCTGTTCCAGGGTCGCCAGACGCCGCAACAGTGCCTGACTGGAACCGGTGGTCAGCAGCGCAGCGTCGTCACCCAGCAATTCGGGGTTGTCACGCAGGTGATTGAGCAGTGCCTTCAGGTCCTTGAGGTCCAGCAGCAACAGCCCTTCACGGTCCGCCACCTTGAACGCGGCGTACAGCGCCGACTGCTGACTGTCGGTCAGCTCCAGCAGGCTGCCAATCAATAACGGCCCCATTTCGCTCAAGGTTGTGCGCAACGGATGACCGGACTGACCGTGAATGTCCCACAGGGTCACCGGATACGCTTGAGGTGTGTGGTTCAGCCAGGGCATCCCGGCGATCCGCTCGGCGATTTTGCCTTGAGGATTGCCGGCGGCGCCCAGACCGCACAGGTCACCCTTGATATCGGCGGCAAACACTGCCACGCCGGCATCGCTGAAGGCTTCGGCCATCCGTTGCAAGGTGACGGTTTTGCCCGTCCCGGTAGCGCCCGCGACCAAACCATGACGGTTCGCCAGACGCATGGCCTGGGCAATCGGCTGCCCGGCGAGGTCGGCGCCGATAACGAGTTGTAATGAGTCAGGCATTTTGTCACCCATGGTTAATCTTTGATCCTTCACGGCCGATAGAAATAAGCGAGAGACCCAATTGAAAGCAAGGTCCGACATTCCCCTATGGAGAGCAGGAATTACCGACTCGCTCCGTTGCGCACTCATTTTGCGCGCATTAACAGCAACACACCCCGAACAATAAGACCTTAGCGGACACCCCGAGCCATGAACAAAAATCTGCGCTTCAGCCATAAAATCCTGCTTGCCGCCGCCCTGATCGTCATTGCCGCCTTCGCCTCGTTCACGCTGTACAACGACTATTTGCAGCGCAACGCCATTCGCGAAGACCTGGATAACTACCTCAATGAGATGGGAGACGTCACCGCCAACAACATCCAGACCTGGCTGGCCGGTCGTATCCTGCTGATCGACAACCTCGCCCAGAACATCGCCATCAACCCCGAACAGGCCACCGTCTCCAGCCTGCTTGAGCAGAAAGCCCTGACGTCGACCTTCATGGCGTCCTACCTGGGCGACGCCACCGGCCACTTCACCATCCGCCCGGATGCGAAGATGCCCGACGGCTTCGACCCACGGGTTCGCCCTTGGTACAAAGGCGCCGAAAGCAGCAGTACCGCCACCCTGACCGAACCTTACATCGACGCGGCCACCGGCCAGACCATCATCTCGATCGCCACCGCCTCGAAAAAAGCCGGGCAAAGCGTGGGTGTGGTGGGCGGCGACCTGAGCCTGCAAACCCTGATCGACACCCTCAGCGCCCGCGACTTCAACGGCATGGGTTACGCGTTTCTGGTCAGCGCCGACGGCAAGATTCTGGTCCACCCGGACAAAACCATGGTGATGAAGTCCCTGAGCGAGGCATACCCGAAAAATACCCCGCGCCTGAGCAGCGACTTCAGTGAAGTGGAGGTCGACGGCAAAACCCGCATCGTCACCTTCACCCCGATCAAAGGCCTGCCATCAGTCAACTGGTACATCGGTCTGTCGGTAGATAAAGATAAAGCCTTCTCGATGCTCAGCGAATTCCGCGCCTCGGCAGTCGTTGCGACGGTCATTGCCGTGGCCATCATCATCGCTCTGCTGGGCATGCTCATCCGCATCCTGATCCAGCCGCTGCACGTCATGACCCGCGCCATGGCAGACATCGCCGACGGCGAAGGCGACCTGACCAAACGCCTGACCATCCAGAACAACGACGAATTCGGTGTCCTCGGTACCGCGTTCAACCGCTTCGTGGAACGCATTCATGGTTCGATCCGCGAAGTGTCGTCGGCCACCGGGCAAGTCAACGAAGTGGCTTTGCGTGTAGTGGCCGCCTCGAACTCCTCGATGTTCAACTCCGACCAACAAGCTTCGCGCACCAGCAGCGTGGCCGCGGCGATCAACCAGCTCGGCGCCGCCGCTCAGGAAATCGCCCGCAACGCAGCACAAGCATCGAGTCAGGCCAGCGATGCCCGCAGCCTGGCCGAAGATGGTCAGCAAGTGGTGGATCGCAGCATTGTCGCGATGAATCAGCTGTCGAGCATGCTCAGCGCCTCAAGCACCAACATCGAATCGCTGAACAGCAAAACCGTGAACATCGGGCAGATTCTCGAAGTGATCACCAGCATCTCCCAGCAAACCAACCTGCTGGCGCTGAACGCGGCCATCGAAGCGGCGCGTGCCGGTGAAGCCGGTCGCGGTTTTGCGGTGGTTGCAGACGAGGTTCGTAACCTGGCGCACCGCACTCAGGAATCGGCGCAGCAGGTGCAGACCATGATTGAGGAGTTGCAAATCGGCGCCCGCGAATCCGTCAGCACCATGAGCGACAGCCAGCGCCACAGTCAGGACAGCGTCGAAATCGCCAACCTGGCCGGTGAGCGGTTGAACAGCGTGACGTTGCGTATTGGCGAGATTGACGGGATGAACCAGTCGGTGGCCACGGCGACCGAGGAACAGACTGCGGTGGTGGAGTCGATCAACGTCGACATTACCGAGATCAACAC
>NZ_JBBWCB010000256.1:0-3527 GCF_039888995.1 Pseudomonas rossensis
TCCATACACCACCCAAAAGCTAAAATAATAGGATGATTAAAATGAAGCTTGATTTTATGTATGTATTCAAGTGTGCGACGTTGGCAGTGGTACCTTTAATGTCATTAGGCGTTCAAGCGACGGAGTCTGAATTCAGGGAAGATCAAGCCTTGCGATTGAGTTTTATTTCAGAGCCGGACTCTGAAATCGTTACAAATATGGCCAAAAAAATCCTAGAGCAACAACTCGACTATAAAGTAAAACTCTCACTGCTAGCACTTGGCGTGCAATATCAAAGCATCTCAACTAAAAAGCTTGACGTTATGCTCATGGCTTGGCTACCGAACACCCAAGTTGCTTATTGGGACAAGTATAAAAATAGTGTTGATGATTTAGGCATAATCTATGGCGGGAAGCTTGGATGGGTGGTGCCAGAATACGTGCCGATTAACGAAGTAAGAACAATCGCTGATTTGGAAAATCCCGAAGTTGCAAAGAAATTTAAAGGAACAATACAAGGCATCGACCCTGGTGCAGGCTTAATGAGAAAGTCCGAAGAAACAATAAAAAATTACAACTTAGTCGATTACAAACTCTCTGCTAGCAGCGCAACTGCAATGACTATTGCGATGGATCGAGCCATTCTTAAAAAAGACTGGATCGTTGCCACAGCCTGGACCCCTCATTGGATGTTTGGAAAGTGGAACCTACGCTATTTGGAAGATCCAAAGGGCTCTTTAGGTGGTGCTGAAGGCGTACATGCCCTTTCTCGCAAAGGGTTCGGTGAAGATTTTCCTCGAGCAGCGAACTTCCTTCAAAACTACAAAATCCCCCTTGCCGACTTGCAGGGAATTATGGCCGAGTCTCATGAGACTTCAAACCCCGATGGGGCTATCACCCATTATCTTGACTCACACCCAGAGAAAATTACTGAGTGGACCGAAAGTGCAAAAAAACTTCCACTCTACAAAAATTGACATAACCCTTGCTATGTCAAACAGCTAAAGTAATCGCACGCAAACTCGTTATCAGCTTCCCAAGCTGATAAACGAGGCTTAATTCCCTTCGCCCGCCCCACTGTTTTCACGGTTTCCAGCGGTGCATGTACTGACTGCAATCAGTTGGGGGCCGTTTTGGGGGGCGTTTCATAATTGAGCGAGGGATTCGAACCCTTCTCCCGTCCCCACTGGCCGCTTCAGGCCAGAGAATACGGTGTTTTCGTCCTTTGCCCATCCGTAACCTCTGTCGAAAGTAAAGATTTCAATCTCAGACGCATACTTTTCTGCACCGGAAACTATGGCCGACTTTTTCAACAGAATCGGCCGATTGCTGCCTGTTGCGAGGGGCCGCTATGGAAAGCGGTCACCGACTCACAGGCCGGTGCTTTGGAGGAATGACCGCTTTGCGTTGCAAAAAAGTGCACAGCGGGTCAAGTGTGACCTGTAGCATCTTGTTGGCTTTTTCTGTCACTAATGCTTCTTTTATATTTTTCGAGAAGATGTTTGTCATTTGCTTTCGCATATAATCGTCTTATAGCGTCGTCCGTAATAGAGGTTTTCCCACACTTCGTTCCGTACAACCCATAGGGCACGACCGCTTGTTTCTGTTCAAAGTCGCGAAGGATTAAACGTGTTTTTTCCAAAGCACTCAAATATTTTCCAGCAATCGCGACAAGATCACGCGATCTTATATCTGAGATTATGTATCGGTGGATAACGCGATTTCTCGAATTATAGAGCTCATTCAAACTATCGAAAGTCTCCACATCAATTACTTGAAATTTTAAAGCATCATCGAAGACTTTTCTCTCCAATATGCCCTTTTCACCATCTGCCTGGAAAAGGTATCTAATTTCGATATTGTCTGTCTTTTCCTCCAGCTGTTTTGCAATTACCAAGCTCAACCTTAAATGCGCATCTATTTGATTTGCTGCAATCGCAATGATCTCAATGAATGCCATAGCGTCAATTGCTGAGTAAAGAAGATCATATGACGCTGCAAGAGCCCCTGTAAATCGATCAAACTTATCGAGGTCTGCAGCCAGTTTACGATCACTCTCGGGGACTATTACGACCGAATTCAGAATTTTATTCACGATTGCAAGCTGTTCGGCAATCCTCTTGTCGCCTTCAAGGCCTACATCGTAGATATACTTACCTATCAATGCTTGATCATAATAAGCGCCGAAAAACAGATGTGTGCAAAACTCGGAGTTATCTTCCCTTGACTCGTTCCAGCTTAGTTTTCTGACTCCGTTGGGATTGGCTTTGGCAATTCTGGGGGCAAGTTCGTTCAACGGATAGCAACTCAGCTGAAAGCAGCCTAACGGGTCTTCATAAGGTTGAAACCCGTAAGGCGACTTCTCTTCATAGTCGCTAAGGCCTGAATTAAGGTACTGCCAATCGATTGGGACTTGAATTAAAAGTATTCCGTTGGGCTCAGTCCAGTGTTTCATGCATGCCTGCCATATCGCATTCTAGTCGCTCCAAAATAACAAACTTAACAGTTGGGAGACAGAAATGTCCTGGATCTTTCGGGCACTTCTGTCGCATGGCATGTGCCCTTTTGGGCGATTGCAGTCTTTGACGACCGGTACATTGAATTCCGCCCTATGTTCAATCGGCCCCCACACCTGGCGCAGGTGTGGGGGCCTTTTTTGGCGACCGTGTAAACTACTCCCCACCGTGCTGGTCTACCATTCCCTTACTGTCTGGTCGATGCATTCGGCCCACTTCTTCGAACAGGGAGCACCCTTCATGTCGTAAGTCTATGAGGGCTTGGCTACCGTCGCCGTGATCGCCCGCTACCTGGGGCAGGCACCGATTGAGCTGACGACGCTCGAATGTCCGGTACGCTTGAGCGATGCCGACTCTGGGCGAGCCCGCATTGAACTGCAGCAGTATCTACAAGGATCCAAGGCGGCCAACCTGCCGCGGATGATCCCGCCTGACGGGCACATGGTGCAGGGGTAAATAATCGACGCCTGCAACGAACCGGGTGGCGGCTGGCTGCTGATCAATGTCGGGCAATTCGAGTTGACGCCTGAGCCGCCGGCCAACGTCAACTCGGTTCGCCTGGTGGCCAGGATCGCGGGCGGCCCCGATTGGGGGGTGTCGATTCGCCTGGGCGGCAGCGGCGCACGCTGGGTGCCGGTGCGCTCAAGACGTGAGCCGTTGCGCACCTGGTCCAGCTTGACCGCGGTATGGCGCTTTGCCGAAAGCGTCGGCCTGAGTTGATTCAGTGTAGAGCTGTAACCGGTGACAGTTTCAGGGCCAGTTGCAGCATGCCCACCACGTCCGGTCCGTCCTCATTGATGCAGGTTCCGTAGTGCTTACGGATCATGTTGCCGTTGGTATGGCCCACCTGATCGGCGATCCAGCTAGCAAAAGCCATTTCTACAGACCGACGTCCGTCCGTCTTGCCTTCGAATGCGGGATCCCTGCAGCCCGATTTCTTTCCGCAATTTATTTTGAGGTGCTGGTTTTACTATCCTAGAACGAAGGGAAAATGTATGCGGTGCGGAAAAATGCTACCTCTAAGCTTATGAT
>NZ_JBBWCB010000257.1:0-3284 GCF_039888995.1 Pseudomonas rossensis
ATGCAAGCACGTGCCACTGGTTGCAAGCTCAGTCGCAGTTAATGCGAGCACAGGCGCTGCTTCAATCGCAATTAATCCGAGCCTGAAATAGCGTTGATTGCAAGCATGGCCGTTTTCGATTGCAAGCCGCTACACCTAAGGGTGATGACCTCTGAAAACGCTCTACCTTTGGTGTTGATCCCTGGCTTCATGCTCGACGAAACGCTCTGGGATGAAGTAATTGAAAACATGCCGTCCAATCGAGAAAACCTGCTCCAAGGGCAGACTATCCTGCAGCCCCCCAGCACATTGCAGCTCCTGCGTCGCCACGATTTGCTTTGGGTCCAGGCTGTGTGAAAACGCACTAAATACGTCGAAAACTGAGAGTCGCGAGGGTTGCCTGTGGAATCAGCGGGGGGAGCGCAAATTACCTTAGTCAGCTACACAGACGTTCGTAATGCGTTTTGTGATTGCCACCTTTGGTTTCGACGACTGCGCGGGTGTGAGGATTTTTGTAGATCTTCACCTGGCGAGGCTTGCGAGTGCCGATTTTTCAGCCCAAGACGATCGTGCGTTGTAACGACCAGCCGATAATCACAGCATCCCGGAAGGAAAATGGCACGCCGTCTCAGCCGCTCAGTACTGCTTTGAGCAACGGATCATTTAGATACGCGACATTCAATCTCGTCCATGGAGTTATACGCGATTGCTCCGGTGAAAAAATGTGTCCGGGGGCGATCATGAAACCCTTCGGAAGCAGTTGTCGAGTTAGCTCCCTTGCATCGTCAATATGAGCAAATCTAGCCCACAGATAAAGACTCTGTTCTGGACGAACGAATACCTCGGCTCCTATCTCATCCAGCATTTGCAAACCTACCGTAGTGGCTTTTCGTAAGCGTTCTTGAAGACGGATCAGATGACGCAGGAAATGCCCCTCCATCAGAATGACATCAACGGTTCGCTCACAAAGCTCCGATGTACTGGTGTGTAGCAGCATTTTCAGATCGCCCAGTTCATCTATTACATCTTTACTGCCGGCGATAAATCCGACCCTCAATGCCGCAGAAACGGATTTGGAAAAACTGCCTACGTACAGTGAGCGTTTCAACTGATCCAGCGCAGACACCTTGATTGCCGATGCCGGTTTGAAATCTGCTAAAGCGTCATCGTCCACCAGTATAAAATTGTGTTCCTCCGCTAACTGAACCAAACGATGCGCTTTGCTGGGTGAAATATCGGAACCCGTCGGATTGTGTCCAACAGACTGAATGAAAAACAATTTTGGCTTATGTAAGAGAAGATGACGTTCCAGCATTTCTATGTCCGGCCCATCCGGCAATCTGGCTACAGATAGCATCCGAGCTCCTTGCAATTGCAGTTTGCCGAACAGCGGGTAATAGCCCGGATCCTCAACCAAAACGCAGTCCCCTGGGGCAATGAAGCGGCGGATTATCAAATCCAATGCGTGATTAGCCCCATGGGTCGTCACGATCTGCCGAAGGCTGGCAGTAATCGAGTAGGTAGCCAACTTCTGCACCAAGTGTTGACGAAGACCTGCATTGCCTAGTCGGTTGCCGTATCGGAAAAGCGTCGTTACACCCGTACGCATGACCTGCCGTGTGAACTTATCCAAGCGCAAGTCCATCAACCACTCTACTGGCGGGAAACCTTCACCGAGTGGCGAGTGACCTGGTTCACGGACGAACTGCTGACGCATGAGCCAGATGGTGTCCATCGCCCGAGCGTAAGGCAATGGCTCTTCCGGCTCGCTGCTGCTCGGGTTACCTTGTTTGACGAAGAAGCCCTGCCCATGACGCGCTTCAACAAGTCCCTGGGAGGCAAGCGACTCATAGGCGTTGATCACTGTATTTTTTGAATGGCCAAACAAACGCATGCACTCGCGCAGTGATGACAATCGGTCACCCGCCCGGTAGGTTCCGTTGCCAATCTGCTCGACCAATGATGCTGTCAGTTGCTGTGCAAGTGTCAGCCGCGCCATCGTAGGGAGTCCTGTATGAATTATTCACAGAGGGTACAGCTTAGGTACTGTCTGTCAAAACTGTACCTTTTTTACCAAGACAGATGGGACTAGGGTGGCAACAACTCAACACAATAACTGCAACAGGACTCTTCCTATGGGCATCGACTCTCGCCTCCCTAAGTTCCGGAGCATGTCGCCTGCTGAACGCTTGAGTCACCTGCAAGAGCTTCTTGGACTTCCCAATGAGGATGTTGCGCTGCTACGCGATGCCGGCGCTTTGCCGCTGGAAATAGCCGACGGCATGATCGAGAACGTGATTGGCAAATTTGAATTGCCCTACGCCGTCGCGAGCAACTTCCAAATCAATGGTCGCGACGTCATCGTGCCGTTAGTGGTTGAAGAACCTTCAGTGGTCGCAGCGGCATCGTTCATGGCGAAACTGGCGCGCGAGGCGGGTGGCTTCCAGACCTCCAGCTCTCTACCACTGATGCGCGCCCAAGTGCAGATCGTCGAAATCGAAGATCCCTTCAATGCTCGCCTGAGCCTTATGCGTCGCAAAGACGAAATTATCGAACTGGCCAACCGCAAGGATCAACTGCTTAACAAGCTGGGCGGCGGTTGCCGTGACATTGAAGTACATACCTTCGCCCAGAGCCCACGCGGGCCAATGCTGGTCGCCCATCTGATCGTGGACGTGCGCGATGCCATGGGTGCCAACACCGTAAACACTATGGCTGAAGCGGTGGCCCCGTTGATGGAAGAGATTACCGGCGGCAAGGTACGTTTGCGCATTTTGTCCAACTTGGCCGACCTGCGTCTGGCCCGTGCACAGATCCGCATTGCGCCTGAGCTGCTAACGACCACCGCCTACAAGGGCGAAGACGTCATCGAAGGCATCCTTGATGCTTACAACTTCGCCGTGGTCGATCCTTACCGTGCAGCCACTCACAATAAGGGCATCATGAATGGCATCGACCCGTTGATCGTCGCCACCGGCAATGATTGGCGTGCGGTTGAAGCCGGTGCACATGCCTATGCCTGTCGTAATGGTCATTACGGTTCGCTGACTACTTGGGAAAAAGATGGCAAGGGCCATTTGGTGGGGACGCTGGAAATGCCCATGCCTGTCGGACTGGTCGGCGGTGCCACCAAGACTCACCCACTGGCACAACTTCACTACGCATCCTGGGTGTGAAGACAGCACAGGAACTCGCCGAAATCGCAGTAGCAGTGGGCTTGGCACAAAATTTAGGCGCGCTGCGTGCGCTGTCTACCGAAGGAATACAACGCGGTCACATGGCCTTGCACGCTCGCAACATTGCAC
>NZ_JBBWCB010000258.1:0-3257 GCF_039888995.1 Pseudomonas rossensis
GGTGTATTCATACCCATGCTCGCTCCATGATTTTGACAGCTGGCAGCGTCAGTCCGTCTTGTGGGGAATAGATCAACTCGCCCTCGATACACCGCACGTCCCGTACACCATCCTCATGGTACACACGGCGGTAAGGGGTGAGGCCAGCAGGTATAGAAATACGGGTGCCGCTATGTCGGGCAAAGTCTTTGCCCGTCCATTCGACCTTTTTGATTTGGTCGCCGTGATAGCCGAGCGTATCGCCCCAAATTTCGATGCCCTTGAAGTGAATCATTGCATCGGTCAACGGCACGTTTTCCCCCGGTAGTTTTAGCATCAGATACGTGGAAGTGACTTGGCCTTGATAAGGGTTCATCTCTGACAGTCGGAAGGCATCAAAACTTATGGGAAACAGGACGGGGTACAGCTCATCCATGGACAGGCTATAGCTGTGGGACCAAGTGTCGTCCGGACGGATACCAAAGCGGCTGTTTTTCACCCATTTTTCCAGCGGCGAGTCCGCGGTATAAAGACGGGCGATGACCCCGCCCACAATTACAACCGCAAGGCCTAGTATTTTCGCCCCCAAGTGAGGCACTACATTGAGTCCCCTGGCAATAGTCGCCGCATCCCCGGCTATCACAGCAGCCCGGGCAACTCTTAGTGCACGGAAGGCCTGGACCTGGATTTTGATACTGGCCAGCGAAGCGCCAACCACGGCCAAGTTCGCGACCATGGTGTCGAAGTCGCCCGCTTTGTAGGCCTCAAAGGCATCTATCCCATAGTGCACGACGTCGAAGGCAAGAAAAGCACCTTGTGCCAGAGCAGCATTTGCGGCGCGACCCAACGCTTTAACCAAAAGGAGACGAGATGAAATAGAGGTACTACCGCTTTGACGAACAGCCGAAGCCCAGTCAACCTCTGCGACTCGCTGAAGTACGGCTGCGGTTGCAGCAGCGACACCTACTGCACTACCAATCATCCCAGTAAGGTTTTTGGTTGTAGTGCCGTCAAAAAACGTACTACTCGCCCAAACAAAACTCCCCCCCGCCACCAGCGTCACAATCGACTTGATCGGCGCTTTACTCAGCACGCCTTTCAAATCAAACACTCCGCTCAGCTCAACCCCCGCAGCCAGATTCACCGGCAACGGTGGCAGCTTGGTGCTGGCCGGGACCAAATGCATGAACGGGATACCGTCAGCCACCCCGCTGGCCAGCGGTGTAACACTCAAATGCGCGGGCATTGACTGGCGAGTCCCCATCAAATCGCTGTACCACTCGCCCAGCTGACGCGATGTAACGCCCGAGGTCTGGATGCGCTGGTCGCTGCGGGCCAGCGCTGCCGCCATGTACAAACGCCCTGCCGCACCAGTGCCCTTTTCACCCTGATGCAATTGCAACCCTGCCACCGGGGCAATGGACAGAAATAGGGCCTCAATGCTTGAGGCCGGCTTGTGTTGCTTCAGTTTGTCGGCGGTCTTGTTCAACGCATCGGCATAACCAAAGGCTCTGGCGAGTTTGCTGGCGCCCTCTTGCAGGGAAGCGGTGTTGTCGCGGGCCACATCACTGACGTCCACTAGGTATTTGATTTCGCCTACACCCAGCCGTGACGGCAACCCAAGCAATGCCCAAAGCAACCATGGCTTACCGGTCTTGTCACCTTCCAGGCTGAGGGTAATGGCCTCGGCCCCAACGCTGGTGCTGGCCGGCCCCAGGCAAGCCGCCGCGAAATGCAATTCCAGTGCCTCACGCGCCATCGACTGGGTAATGTCGAAATGGCCGCAAGCCGTGTCCATGCTCGACGGGCCAGTCACTTGCAGGGTGTTGAATTACGCCACCCAGAGTTGGGCCAGACGCCGCGTGTCGGCGGTATACCGATTGTTTTGGATCTCTTGATCTTTCCACGCCTGCTGGAGTTCGTCATAGCGGGTGATGGACGGCAACTGTGCGCTCAGTTGGCGGTCGCCTTCACTCAGTGACTTGATGACACTGGCCATCGCCCACGTTTCAGCGTGATGTTCCTGGTAACTGTCGAATGCTTCTTTACGCACACGCATCAGCGCGGCAAGGTCGAGTAGCACGCCCCAGGCGTCATCAATGACCGCATAGGTCTGTTGCTCGCAAGCCTTCATCTGCTTTAACACTTTCAACCAGTCGGGTGCGTGCTCCGTCTCGGGCTCCGCGCTCCAGCCATAGCTCGTCGCATCGTTGTATTCACCAATTTGCTTGGCGACGGTGTCAACCTTGCCACTGAACGGCGCAACACCCGGAACAAAACTGCGCATGATGCGCTGGCGCACCGTTGGGTCTTTTCTGGCGGCCTGGTATTGCGCTTCACTCCAGCGAACGGGCGACCAGACCAACCCGGCAGGGTCGCCAGCTCTTAACACCAGATGGGGTTTGACTCGGGTGTCGATTACCCTGCCCGCACGCGGGGTTTGGGTGAGCTGAGCTTTTTCGATCTGATACTCCACCAACTTGGGTGGACTGCTCTCCCAGACATAGAGCCAACCGTCGCGCAACAAACGCGAGGTGTAATTGAGCACATGCCCGGTCAAGTCAGGATGCCGAGGCCCCAACTCGGGAAACGAGCCGTTCAACGCAGGCAAGTCGTAGGCATCGGTATCGACTGCAACGGTTGGGCCGAGGGCGTATCGCAGCGGCAAAACGGCGGCGAACAGCGGGCACGTTCCAACGCGGATGTTGTTTTGGGCGCTCATGGGTTTGTCTCCGGGTTGGCTGGAAGGCTCAGCGCATGCAGAAGCGTCTCAGGCAGGGTGATTTGCGCCGTCAGACCTTTATTGGCCGGTGCTGAGTCGAATTCCGGCGCCTGGTTCTCCCAAGCGCACACTGGCGCGTTGCGATGGCGTAGCCAGACGCTTTCCACGCCGTACCAAAAGCCTGTTGGCCATTGCACGCCGGCCAACCAGGCGCGGAGCAGAACCGAGCCATCCGCCAGGCGCAGCCATAACTCTCGCTGGTGTTCATCAAAAATGCGCAAGCGACGTTGCAGGATCGGTAGCCATTGTTGAGCGCTCTGTGGAGAAGCCAGCCAAACACCGTGTTGCAAGTCGGAGCCGCCCCACCATGCGGCGTAGGCTGCGCTGCCAAGCGAGGCATTCAGCAGAAATGGCCCCGCTGCGCCAATCGGCTCGTAAGCGGTCCCCTTGAAAAGCGATTGAGGAGCGTCTGCGCCATAGTGCTGGTGAAGCCAATCGATAGCGTCTTCATACTGAGCACCATCAAGCAGTAGCAGTCCTTTGTTCGGAGTGACCG
>NZ_JBBWCB010000259.1:0-3250 GCF_039888995.1 Pseudomonas rossensis
GGTCGGGTTTGGCCGCTCATGAAGGCGATGAGCTTGCCCATGTCCAGGCCACTGCCACCGCCGAAGGCGACCACGCCATCGTGTTTGCCGGCTCGCCAGGCGTCGAGCCCGCCCGCCAGGTTGGCTTCGACCGGATTGGGTTTAAGGTCGCAAAACAGCGCGACGCCAAGACCGGCAGCGCGCAAGGCGTCCAGCGCTGCGGCAGTGATCGGGGCTCGCGCCAGGCCACTGTCGGTGACCAGTAACGGTCGCTGGATCCCTTGGCTGCGGCAGATCTCGGCAAGCTCGGCGATGCGGCCGGCACCGAAGCGGATGCTTGTGGGGTAGTTCCAGTTCGCGGTCAGGCTCATGGCTCAGATCTCGTGGCGCAAATGGAAGGATTTCGCTCGGGTCAGATGTTCATAACCCAGGCGCGACAGCGTGACGCCGCGCCCGCTGTTCTTCACCCCGGTCCAGGCCAGGGCCGGGTCCAGGTAATCGCAGCGGTTCATGAACACGGTGCCGGTGTCGATCTCGTTGCCCAGACGTTCTGCGGCGGCAAGGTCTTGTGTCCAGATGGAGGCGCTGAGCCCGAACTCACTGTCGTTCATCAAGGCGATGGCTTCGTCGTCGCTGGCCACCGGCATGATGCCGACCACCGGGCCAAAGCTTTCGTCGCGCATCACCGACATTTGATGGGTGACGTCGACTAATACTTGCGGCGCGAGGTAGGCGCTGCCCGGTGCGTCGGCAGGAAAATCCTTTGGATCGATCAGCGCCCGAGCGCCTTGGGTCAGTGCATCGGCGATCTGCCCGCGAACGAATTCAGCGGCACTCGGTGTGACCAACGGACCGAGCGTGGTGGCTTCGTCCAGTGGGTTGCCCAGCACGTATTCGCGGGTCAAGGCGACGAAGCGTTCGACAAACACCGGGTAAATTTTTTCATCGACATAAATACGCTCGACCGCGCAACAGCTTTGCCCGGAATTGAAGAAGATGCCGTCCACCAGGTTTTCCACTGCATGCTCGAGGTTGGCGTCTGACCGGACGTAAGCCGGGTCTTTGCCACCGAGCTCCAACCCCACGCCGAGGAAGCGTCCGGTGGCGGCGGTTTCCATGGCCTTGCCAGCATCGACTGAACCGGTGAAGTTCACCTGGTGCACGCGTCCCGAGCCAATGATCTCGCCGGTCTGGCCATGATCGAGCAGCAGGTTATGGAACAGGCCGGCGGGCAAGTTGGCGCGGCGCAACGCTTCGGCAAAACGTTCGCCAACCAGCAGCGTTTGCGAGGCGTGTTTGAGGATGACGCTGTTGCCGGCCATCAGCGCCGGGATAATCGTATTCACTGCCGTCAGATAGGGGTAATTCCAGGGTGCGACGACCAATACCGTACCCAGCGGCTCGCGTTTGATACAGCGACGAAAACCTGCGACGGGTGTCGGTTCAAGCGCTGCCAAGGCTTCAGGCGCAATGGCGATCATATGGCGGGCACGCTCTTCGAAACCGCGCAGTTCACCAGCACCAAAGCGCACCGGGCGGCCCATCTGCCAGGCCAGTTCCGGCACGATGTCAGCCTTCATGGCCAGCATCGCGTCTACCGCGGCGCTGCAGAAGGCGGCGCGTTCGCTCAGTGGCCGGCGTTTCCATTGCGTCTGGGCTGCTTCGGCCGCCGCCAGAGCCTGGTCGATTTGCGCCGCATCGGCGCAGCGGCGTTCGGCATAGACCCGGCCATCGACTGGGGAGACGAGTTGAATCGTTGAAGTCATGATGGAAGTCTCAATAGCGCTCAAAACCGCGCTGCAGTTCCCAGTCGGTGATCCGCCGGTCGTACTCTTTCTGCTCCCATTCGGCGGTGTGCACGTAGTGGTCGATCACTTCATCGCCGAACGCCTCGCGCAACATGGTCGAGCCCTGGAGTGCGGCGCAGGCTTCGCGCAGGGTCTTCGATACTTCAGGCAAGTGTTCGTCGACGTAGGCATCGCCCTCGAAGGGTGGCGCGAGGCTGAGCTTCTCGTCGATACCGGCCAGGCCAGCGGCGATCAACGCGGCAAAGGCCAGATAAGGGTTGAGGTCGGCACCGCCAATGCGACATTCGATGCGGATGGCTTTGCTGCCTTCTGCGCACAAACGGAAACCTGCGGTGCGATTGTCCCGGCTCCACACCGCCCGGGTCGGGGCAAAGGTGCCTGCCTGAAAGCGCTTGTACGAATTGATGTAGGGCGCGAGAAAACAGGTGATGTCGTTGGCATATTTAAGCTGCCCGGCCACCCAGGAGCGCATCAGTTTCGACATGCCAAACTCAGCCTTGGCGTCGAAGAACAGCGGCTTCTTACCGTTCTTGTCCCACAGCGAATTGTGGATGTGGCTGCTGGAACCGGCGGCGTCATAGCGCCACTTGGCCATGAACGTGATCGCCTTGCCCTGCAGTTGCGCGATCTCTTTGCAGGCGTGCTTGATGATGACGTGGTGGTCGGCCATGGTCAGGGCATCGGCATAACGGATGTTGATCTCTTCCTGGCCCGGCCCCCATTCACCCTTGGAGTTTTCCACGGGAATGCCGCTGGCCTGCAGATGCTTGCGAATCGCCCGCAGCACCGGCTCTTCGCGGGTGGTTTGCAGGATGTTGTAGTCTTCGATGTAGTGGCCGGCCGTCTTCGGCTTGTGGTAGTTGCGCTCGTGGATCGCCTCGTAGCTCTCGTCGAACAGATAGAACTCCAGTTCCGAAGCAAACATGCCGGTGTAGCCGCGCTCGCGCAGTCGCTCAATCTGCTTTTTCAGAATCGCCCGTGGGCTGTGCGGCAGGTCGCGTCGATGGTGATGATCGAGCACATCGCAGAGCACCAGCGCCGTGCACTCAAGCCAGGGCACCCGTCGCAACGTAGCCATGTCGGGTTTGAGCACAAAGTCGCCATAGCCTTTGCTCCAACTGGTCGCGGCGTAACCCGGCACCGGTTCCATGTCGATGTCATCGGCCAGCAGGTAATTGCAGCAGTGGGTTTCTTCGTGGCCGCTGTCGATGAAAAACTCGACCTGGAATCGCTTGCCGACCAGTCGGCCTTGCATGTCGACCATGCAGACAAGAACGGTATCGATCTCGCCGGAGGCGGCGGCACGCTTGAGTTGATCAAAACTGAGGAGGGGCTCGGTCATCACGTAGTCCTGCGTGAATTGTTTGGGCCTGTCTGAAATAGCTGTTGCAGACGCTCTCCAGAGAAAACCAAAACCTGCAGACGCGAGCATCGTGTGCAATGAGCTGCTGTAAGCGTAGCCT
>NZ_JBBWCB010000260.1:0-3235 GCF_039888995.1 Pseudomonas rossensis
GCACCATTTACAACGCCAGACAAGTCGTCGATCGCATCGGCAAACTGTGCGACTACATCCTGTTTGACTCGGCGTGGGTGGGCTACGAACAGTTCATCCCGATGATGAAGGATTGCTCGCCGCTGCTGCTCGACCTGCACGAGAACGACCCCGGTATCTTTGTCACTCAATCGGTGCACAAACAGCAGGCGGGGTTTTCCCAGGCGTCGCAGATCCACAAGAAAGATCGCCATATCAAAGGCCAGGCCCGTTATTGCAACCATGCACGGCTGAACAACGCCTTCATGGCCCAAGCCTCTACCAGCCCGTTTTACCCGCTGTTCGCCTCACTGGATGTGAACGCGCGCATCCATTCCGGCCGCAGTGGCCTGCGCCTGTGGGAAGACTGTGTGAAGTTCGGCATCGACGCGCGCAAATTGATTCTGGAAGCGTGCACCATGGTTCGCCCTTTCGTGCCGGACACCATTGACGGTCGCCCCTGGCAGGACCATCCGACTGAGGACATCGCCAACGACATCCGGTTTTTCGAATTCCATCCGAAGGATCGCTGGCATGCCTTCAGCGGTTACGCCGACAAGCAATACTTCATCGACCCCTGCAAGTTGCTGTTCACAACGCCCGGTATCGATCCCGTCGATGGCAGTTACACCGACTTCGGTATCCATGCCGGCATCCTTGCCAACTTCCTGCGGGAGAATGGCATCGTTCCGGAAAAGTGCGACCTGAACTCGATTCTGTTCCTGCTCACCCCTGCCGAAGACTGGGCGAAGATGACTCATCTCGCCGCACAGATCGCGCGTTTTGAACGCTTCATCAGTGATGACGCGCCGATGAGCCGGGTGTTGCCGGCCATCTATGCGCAGCACCAGGAGCGCTACCGCAACTACACCATTCGCCAACTCTGCCAGGAGATGCACGACCTCTACCGCACCCACAACGTCCAGCAATTGCAGAAGGCAATGTTCCGCAAGGAACACTTCCCGAAAAAGGCGATGAACCCGCAGGCAGCACAGTTCGAATTCACCCGTGGCAACGTCGAACTGGTGGCGCTGGCAGACGCGGAGGGTCGCTTCGCTGCCGAAGGTGCGCTTCCCTATCCACCCGGCGTGCTCTGCCTGGTGCCCGGGGAAATATGGGGCGGTGCGGTGCTCAAATACTTCCTGGCGCTGGAGGAAGGTATCAACTCACTGCCTGGCTTCACGCCGGAACTCCAGGGCGTGTACTTGAAACAGGAAGGTGGTCGCATTCGAGCCTATGGGTACGTGATCAAGACTTGAGTCTTCACACCGCGGCTACAATAAATGCCCGAAACCATTGATGCGACGGGTCGCTATGCAGCTCACATTGGGGAATCAGCCCGGGGGTGAACGTGATGGCGAGTGGATATCTGCGCGAAGCCGATTATGCTTCAGGAGACCTTGCAGCGATGCGAGGCCGTCAGCCTGTGTGCATGCTTCGCGCAATCAGTAATCCGACGACATCAGCCCCAGGGCCTGGGTGCGGCAAAAAGGTAACGAGGTACTCCGGCCTATAACAAGAACGACGGAGAAGACTCATGGCCGCAATCGACAACACATCCACGGGCAGCGCGCCCCACCACGGGATGACCAAGGAGGAGCGCAAGGTCATTTTCGCCTCGTCCCTGGGCACCGTGTTCGAGTGGTACGACTTCTACCTTTATGGGTCTCTCGCTGCGATCATTGCGAAGCACTTCTTCGCCGGCGTCAATGAGACAACGTCCTTCATCTTCGCGCTGCTCGCGTTCGCCGCGGGCTTCGCGGTACGCCCCTTCGGCGCCATCGTGTTCGGCCGCCTGGGCGACATGATCGGGCGCAAACACACCTTTCTCATCACCATCGTGATCATGGGTATCTCTACCGCCGTCGTGGGTTTTTTGCCCGGCTACGCGACCATCGGCGTGGCAGCGCCGATCATCCTGATCACCCTGCGCCTGCTGCAAGGCCTGGCCCTGGGCGGTGAGTACGGCGGCGCGGCGACCTACGTCGCCGAGCATGCACCGAAAGGCAAACGCGGCTACTTCACCTCGTGGATTCAAACCACTGCAACCCTTGGGCTGTTTCTCTCGCTGCTGGTGATCCTCGCCTGCCGCACGGTCCTCGGCACAGAAGCCTTCGAGGCCTGGGGCTGGCGGATTCCGTTCCTGCTGTCGATCCTGCTGCTGATCATCTCGGTGTACATCCGCCTGCAACTCAGCGAGTCGCCGGTGTTCTTGAAGATGAAAGCCGAAGGCAAGTCCTCCAAGGCGCCGCTGACCGAATCCTTCGCCCGCTGGGACAACCTCAAAATCGTGATCATGGCCCTGCTCGGCGGCACTGCCGGCCAGGCCGTCGTCTGGTACACCGGGCAGTTCTACGCGCTGTTCTTCCTGCTGCAGACGCTGAAGATCGAACCGCAGACCGCCAACTTGCTGATTGCCGGCTCTTTGCTGATCGGCACGCCGTTCTTCGTCATATTCGGCAGCCTGTCCGACCGCATCGGCCGCAAAGGGATCATCATGGCCGGCTGCATCCTCGCGGCGCTGACCTACTTCCCGATCTTCCATGCGTTGACCCAATACGGTAACCCCGACGTGTTCATCGCGCAGGAGAAGAACCCGGTCACTGTGGTCGCCGATCCCGACCAGTGCTCGTTCCAGTTCGACCCGGTAGGCAAGGCCAAATTCACCAGCTCCTGCGACCTCGCCAAGACTGTGCTTGCGAAGAGGGCCATACCCTACAAGAACGAGAAGGCCGAACCGGGCGCCGTCGCGCAGGTCCGCATCGGCGACAAGGTGATCCAGAGCTTCGAGGGCACCGGCATGCCGGGCGCCGACTTCAAGGCCAAGAACGACGCCTTCGCCGCCACCCTCGGCACCGCGCTCAAGGACGCCGGCTACCCCGAGAAAGCCGACCCGGCCAAGACCAACTACCCAATGGTGCTGCTGCTCCTGACCATCCTGGTGATCTACGTGACCATGGTCTACGGCCCGATCGCCGCCTGGCTGGTGGAACTGTTCCCGGCGCGCATCCGCTACACCTCGATGTCGCTGCCCTACCACATCGGCAACGGCTGGTTCGGCGGCTTTCTGCCCACGGTAGCGTTTGCCATGGTGGCGGCCACCGGTGATATCTACTACGGGTTGTGGTACCCCATCGTCATCGCCGTGATGACGGCCATTCTTGGCACGGTCTTCCTGCCGGAAACCAAGGATCGGGAAATTCATCACACATAAGGC
>NZ_JBBWCB010000027.1:0-55142 GCF_039888995.1 Pseudomonas rossensis
ATACAGTGCACTTTGGTGACTAAATGAAGTAATGATTGAAAACGTTCTAACCCGTTGCGACCCCGGAGCACGGGTTAACAACCGTCGGTCTATAAAACCTCTGCCAGAAAACCTGCGAAAACTTCGTGATCTAGTCTGACTGCACGTTCGGCAGGAGATTACTCATGTCATTGGCTGAAGAACGAAAACCTCAGCGCCGCAAGGAAACCCGGCTTTTTCTCTTTCTTGTCGTCTGCCTCTTTCCGCTGCTGTCGGTCGCTATCGTCGGCGGTTACGGTTTTATCGTCTGGTTTTTCCAGATGCTGTACGGCCCACCGGGACCACCCAACTAACTAATAGCCTTTTCTGAAAGCCTATTGGAACCAGCGCATGGACCAAGCATTGCATATTGCCAGTCTTGTAGTACTTGCCAGGCCTGAATTGTTCGATGCCGTTAAAGCCAACCTGCGCCTGTTGGACGGCCTGGAACTGCATCAGGAAAGTGCTGCGGGAAAACTGGTGGTGGTCCTTGAGGCCGTACATGGAAGTCAGATCCTTCAACGCATCGAACAGATCAACAACTTGCCCGGCGTACTCAACGCGGCGTTGATCTATCACGAACTCCTCGAACCCGAAGGAGATATCGAATGAGCATGTCGCGCCGAGCATTCGTCAAGGCCCAGGCCGCCGCCATTGCAGCCGCCGCTGCTGGCCTGCCGATTATTACCGATGCCAGTAATCTGGTGACCGAAGCGGACATGGTCACCCTGGACTGGAACAAGGCGCCCTGCCGTTTCTGCGGCACCGGGTGCAGCGTGATGGTCGCGACCAAGGACAACCGCGTGGTCGCCACCCACGGCGACGTCAAGGCAGAGGTCAACCGCGGACTGAACTGCGTGAAGGGCTATTTCCTTTCGAAAATCATGTACGGCGTTGATCGCCTGACCCAACCGCTTTTGCGCATGAAGAATGGCCAGTACGACAAGCAAGGCGAATTCCAGCCGATCAGCTGGGAGAAGGCCTTCGACATCATGGAGCTGAAATTCAAGGAAGCCTTGAAGAGCAAAGGTCCCGGGTCGGTCGGCATGTTCGGCTCCGGGCAATGGACCGTGTGGGAAGGCTATGCCGCCAACAAGCTGATGAAAGCAGGCTTTCGCAGCAATAACATCGACCCCAACGCCCGCCATTGCATGGCCTCGGCGGTGATGGGTTTTATGCGCACCTTTGGCATGGATGAGCCGATGGGGTGCTACGACGACATCGAAGTCACCGATGCCTTCGTGCTCTGGGGCTCGAACATGGCCGAGATGCACCCGGTGCTCTGGAGCCGCGTCACCGACCGCCGCCTGAGCCAGCCTCACGTGAAAGTGGCCGTACTGTCGACCTTCGAACATCGCAGTTTCGAGCTGGCCGACATTCCCATGGTGTTCAAGCCGCAAACCGATCTGCTGATCCTTAACTACATTGCCAACCACATCATTGAAAACGGCGCGGTGAACCAGGACTTCATTACTAAACACACCCGATTTGCCCAAGGCGCTGACGACATCGGGTACGGCCTGCGCCCTGACGATCCACGGGAAATGAAGGCAAAAAATGCCGGCAAGGCCAACACCTGGACGGATATTTCCTTCGAACAATACGCCGCGTTCGTCAAACCTTACACACTGGAGCGAACCGCCAAGGAGACGGGAGTCCCGGCCGAACGGCTCAAGGCCCTGGCCGAGTTGTATGCCGACCCCAAGCGCAAGGTCGTGTCGTTCTGGACCATGGGTTTCAACCAGCACACTCGCGGCGTCTGGGCCAACAACCTGATCTACAACATCCATCTGCTCACGGGCAAAATCAGCGAGCCGGGCAACAGCCCTTTCTCACTAACCGGCCAGCCGTCGGCCTGCGGTACGGCGCGCGAAGTCGGGACCTTCTCTCACCGCTTGCCCGCCGATCTGGTGGTGACCAACCCCAAGCACCGCGCCATCGCCGAAAAAATCTGGAAGCTGCCAGCCGGCACCATTCAGGAGAAGCCTGGTTTTCACGCGGTGGAACAGAGCCGTATGCTCAAGGACGGCGTGCTCAACGTTTACTGGACCCAGGCCAGCAACAATATGCACGCCGGACCGAACATCATGCAGGAAGTTCTGCCGGGCTGGCGCAACCCGGATAATTTCGTGATTGTCTCGGATGTCTACCCCACCGTTTCCGCCCAAGCCGCCGACCTGATCCTGCCCAGCGCCATGTGGGTGGAAAAGGAAGGCGCCTTTGGCAACGCTGAACGGCGTACGCAATTCTGGCATCAATTGGTGACCGCACCGGGGGACGCCAAGTCGGACCTGTGGCAGTTGCTGGAGTTTTCCAAACGCTTCACCACCGATGAAACCTGGCCCGCCGAGTTACTGGCCAAGTCTCCTGAGCACAAGGGCAAAACCCTGTTTGAAGTGCTTTACAAGAATGGCCAGGTTGACCAGTTCCCGGTCGAGCAAATGGAAGCCGGATACAAAAATGATGAAGCCAAAGCGTTTGGCTTCTACCTGCAAAAAGGTTTGTTCGAGGAGTACGCCCAGTTCGGTCGCGGACACGGGCATGACCTTGCCACGTTCGACCGCTACCACAGCGAACGCGGACTGCGCTGGCCGGTGGTGGACGGCAAGGAAACCCGCTGGCGTTACCGCGAAGGGCTGGACCCCTATGTGGAAAAAGGCAGCGAGGTGCAGTTCTACGGCTACCCGGACAAGAAAGCGATCATCTTCGCCCTCCCCTACGAGCCGCCAGCCGAAGCCCCGGATGCCGATTATCCATTCTGGCTGAGCACCGGACGCGTCCTTGAACACTGGCACACCGGCACCATGACCCAACGCGTCGAGGAACTGTACAAAGCGGTGCCGGACGCGTTGGTCTACATGCACCCCGAAGATGCCAAGGCCTTGAAGGCGCGGCGTGGCAGTGAAGTGAAGTTGATCAGCCGACGCGGTGAAATCCGTGCACGCATCGAGACCCGCGGGCGTAACAAGCCGCCTCAAGGACTGGTTTTCGTGCCGTTTTTCGATGCCAACAAGCTGATCAACAAAGTCACGCTCGATGCCACCGACCCGATCTCCAAGCAGACCGACTACAAAAAATGCGCGATACGAATCGAGTTGATCAGCGTGGCCTGAGGAGAACCGTCATGCCTTTGCGAATCCTGCCGTTGCTCCTGCTCGCTGCGATTGGCGTGGTGATGGCTGCAGAAGTCAATTACCCCCTCGATGCACCGGGGCCGGATGGGCGCCGGCCCGGTGGCACCTTGACCCAGAGCATGCCGGCCCCGCCCATTGCCAATGAAGAAAACAAGGACCTGAAGCGCGAACGCAACTACCCGGACCAGCCTCCCACCATCCCCCATACCATTCGCGGTTATCAGATCGACCAAAACGGTAACAAGTGCCTGTCCTGTCACAGCCGTGCCAACAGCGCGCGGACCCAGGCGACGATGATCAGCATCACCCACTACATGGACCGCGACGGCCAGGCGCTGGCGGCGGTGTCACCGCGCCGGTACTTCTGTAACCAATGCCACGTGCCGCAAACAGAAGTGCTGCCCTTGGTGGGCAACAGCTTCGAAACGATCGACAAGATATTGCAAGACGACGCCAACGCCGCGCAGAAACCTTGAGGAGGCAACATGAAAGCACTGTTCGCCCTGCTTAAGGATTACTGGGGCATTCTGCGTCGTCCGAGCCTTTACTACAGCCTGGGCTTTCTGACACTTGGGGGCTTTATCGCCGGGATCATTTTCTGGGGTGGCTTTAACACCGCACTGGAGCTGAGCAATACCGAAAAATTCTGCATCTCCTGTCATGAGATGCGTGACAACGTTTTCGTCGCGCTGAAGGACACGCTTCACTACACCAACCGATCCGGCGTGCGCGCCAGTTGCCCGGACTGCCACGTCCCCCACGAATGGACACACAAAATCGCGCGCAAGATGCAGGCTTCAAAGGAGGTGTGGGGCAAGATTTTCGGCACCATCGATACACGCGACAAATTCCTCACACTGCGTCGCGAACTGGCCGAACATGAGTGGGCAAGGCTCAAGGCCAACGACTCTCGCGAATGCCGTAACTGCCACAACTTCGAGTTCATGGACTTCACCCGCCAGAGCAAGCGCGCTTCTGCCATGCACTCAACTTCATTGGCCAACGGTGAGGCCACCTGTATCGACTGCCACAAGGGCATCGCTCACAAGCTGCCCGATATGAGCGGAGTGAAAGGCTGGTAAGGATTTTTCGATCCACCCGCACTTGTCCTATCCTTTTATCCAACCCACATCTCCGGTCACCGACATGCCCACCCCCGAATCCACCCTCCTGCAAAGCTGGCACCACAACGCCCAATCCTGGATCGAAGCCATCCGCACCGGCGCCATCGAAAGCCGCCTCAAGGTCACCGACCAGGCAATCCTGCTGGCGGTGCGGGGCCGCCAGCCCGAGCGCGTGCTCGACCTGGGCTGCGGCGAGGGCTGGCTGTTGCGCGCGCTGACTGAACGGGGCATCAATGCGGTCGGTGTGGATGGCGATGCGACGCTGCTCGAGGCTGCGCAGGCGGCGGGCTCTTCGCCGGTGCATCTGGCGAGCTATGAAGAGTTGGTGGAAGCAAAGGTGGACATCGGCCGCGACTACGACCTGATCTGCGCCAACTTCGCCCTGCTGCACCAGGACATAATCCCTCTGCTCGCCGCCATGAACGCCCTGCTCGCCCCTGGCGGCGCGCTGGTGATCCAGACGCTGCATCCATGGACCGCGGCGGCGGGCGACTATCAGGATGGCTGGCGGGAAGAGACCTTCACTGGGTTCAAGGGGCAATGGCAACCCATGCCGTGGTATTTCCGCTCCTTGTCCAGTTGGCTCAATGCACTGGACATGGCCGGTTTTCAGCTGGCCGCCCTGCAGGAACCGCAGCACCCGCAAAGTCCTGTGCCGCAGTCGTTGCTGTTGGTGGCCGAGCAACGGGGTTCGCTACTCGTCAGTAATTCCCTTCCCGCACCCACCGCCTGACCTCAGCCTGTATGGCATAAGCCGGCGCCTCCACAGCATTGAAATCCTGTGTATACCGCTGGGCAAATCCTTCTACCCCCCATTCCTGATACTGCTGCACATGCTTTAATTCGTGAGCCCAGAGCGCGACGTCCTGTTCTGCGGTTTGAGCGTCCCGGAAGAGGATGATGTCGATCAGCGTCACGGCACCGACATCGGGATTTTGCAGCATGGCAGTGGCGGCGCCGAATTGGCCGTTGTCGCTCACTTTGTAGCGCGCGGCGTCGAGGACGCTGGGGTCGTACCAGCGCAGCAGTTGTTCCCGGATGTGCGGCGGAATGGGTTGGATGCCGGCGCTGGCCGCATCAGCGCGGGCTTGGGTCAGCCACAGCGCCAGGGCCGGTGCCGCGATCTGATAGATGTCATCAGACAGGGGACCGAGCAGCGGTCCTACGTCTGGCAGGCAGATGCAGCCATCCAGGCACACTTGTGTCTCGCCAGCTGGGCAGTCGTTGGTCTGGGCTGGCACGTCAAGAGTCAGGCAAAGAACAAACAGCGCCACCAGGCGCGTGATGATGGACGGCATTGGCGCTCCAGGGACGGACGCAGCGCGAACAGTGGGTCCCGATTGATCGACGATCCGCATGGCTTTAGCGTAGTCCCGAACCAAGCGCCCCAGCGTTAATCCACGACGAACAACTTGGCACCGGTGGTGCTGAAAGATCGATGCCCCTCAGCGTTGCTGCCCACCTGATAACTCATCCCGGCGGTGAGCGTGAACTGACGACCATCCTCCAGTTCCGTGTGCAACTCGCCTTCCAGGCACAACAGGATATGACCTCTCCAGCACCAGTGATCGGCCAGATACCCGGGACTGTATTCAACCATCCGTACACGCGTTGAACCAAACTGGCAGGTTCGCCAATAGGCGGTACCCGTCTGTCCAACATACTGTACAGGTTCGACAGTCGACCAATCGGTCGTACCAAAGGGAACAGCCGTCAGATCCATCGTTGCCTCATCAATGAAGGAGTGTCTGTGGACCGTACCCATCCAGTACGCCTTTCGATAGACACAGATGCCCCGCATTTATGAGATACAGGGGCCCACTCAAGCATGATAGCCAGAGGCAGTTTTCGGCCAAAAGCCACCAGTGGATGGAGCGATGAAAAATGAGAGCTAAGCTTCCTTCTACTGTCGGGCTTATCACCCCACTGCGGCCTATTTAGAGTTAGCCCTTCACAACAGCCTCGGAGGGGAGCCAATGAAACGCTTCGTAATGCTCATAGCGATCTCTTTGCTTACCACTGCTTGTCAGAGCACAAATGATAACGGCATCACCCGACTTGATAATTGTGTCTGCTATAAATCGTCCGAGGGACAACAATTGCAATCATCACAAATGGCATGGAAAGACCCCGAAACGTTGCAGAAACAATTCTCACATTGCATTTGCCGAGCCTTAGTTGACCTGAAGAAGGTCAGTGATCCCAGTATATATTTCGTTCCCGGAACCGAAATAAGAACGGAGCTGAAATGAAATACGTGTTGTGGTCTAACAGACTTGGCTTTCGACGTATTCAGTGAGTTTTCACACAGCCTCGTCAGTTTGCAGCCGCTCGCGACAGGCAGCAATCGGCCCAGGCAGAGCTACAGGGCTTGCCGGGGTTCAAAGTCGAGTAACCCGTGAAGAACCCAAAAAAAGCCCCGCACTTCAACCGAAGGCGGGGCTTTTGATCTGGCTGGCGTCACTTCACATCGGTTACATCGCGGTATGGAAAATCTGCTCGATCTCGTCCTGATTGGCAGGACGCGGATTGGTAAAGCCGCAGGCATCCTTCATGGCATTGGTTGCCAGGATCGGGATATCGTCCGCCTTGGCGCCCAGTTCGGCGAGGCCGCTCGGAATTCCGACATCCGAAGACAGTTTACGGATAGCGGTGATGGCCGCGGCGGCGCCTTCTTCCGCATCCAGATACTGGGTGTCGACACCCATTGCGTTGGCGATGTCTTTAAACCGGGCCGGGCATACGCTGGCGTTGAAGCTGGCGACATGGGGCAGCAGGATCGCATTACAGACGCCGTGGGGCAGGTCGTAGAACCCACCCAGTTGGTGCGCCATGGCGTGGACATAGCCCAGCGAAGCATTGTTGAAGGCCATGCCGGCAAGAAATTGCGCGTAGGCCATATTTTCCCGGGCGGTCATGTCGTCACCCTGGGCAACGGCAGTGCGCAGGTTGGCCGAGATCAATTCCACGGCCTTGAGTGCACAGGCATCGGTGATCGGCGTTGCCGCAGTCGACACGTAGGCTTCGATAGCGTGGGTCAGCGCGTCCATGCCGGTGGCGGCGGTCAGGCCTTTGGGCATGCCTGCCATCAGCGAAGGATCGTTGACCGACAACAGTGGGGTGACGTTACGGTCGACGATGGCCATTTTCACGTGCCGGACTTCGTCGGTAATGATGCAGAAACGGGTCATTTCACTCGCCGTGCCAGCGGTGGTATTGATCGCGATCAACGGCATCTGTGGCTTGGCGGATTGATCCACGCCTTCGTAATCACTGATGTGCCCGCCGTTGGCGGCGCACAGGGCAATACCCTTGGCGCAGTCATGGGGTGAACCGCCGCCCAGGGAAATAATGAAATCACAGTCACTGCGACCAAGCAGCTCAAGACCACTCTCGACATTGCTGACCGTCGGATTCGGTTTGGCGCCATCAAACAGGGTGGAGTTGATGTCCTGCAGGGCCAGAAGGCTGGCTACCTTGGCGGCCACGCCGGCTTTGGCCAGGCCTGCATCAGTGACGATCAAGGCTTTACGGAAACCATATTTGCGGATGGCGAGCATCGCTTCGTCGAGACTGCCAATGCCCATCATGTTCACGGATGGAATGAAGAAGGTGCTGCTCATGATAAATCCTCTTTTATTCTGGAAACCCGGAAATCAGGTGAGGTCTTCTAGTCATATCGCAGGCTGTGAGGCGGGGCTGACTGTCATCATTGACGGAGTTCAGCGGGAGACGTGCTGCATCAAGTGTTCAGGCGAACAGTGTTTTAAGATGCAGAGGTGGATGGGCCATCGCAGCCGGTATCTTTTGATCATGGGATTGAGCCTAACCCTATGACGCCAGACTGGAATGGTCCTTTAGCTTTCATTGGCACCTCCTTTAGTACTGGGAGGTAATGCCCCTCAACCGCGCACCAGGTAGGCTCCTGACGGAACCCGATATCGCAGCTTCTTGCAGCTGCCGGGTGCGGGCTGATGCCCGGGCGGGCGATCAGGAAACCAGATTCGGCATTTACCCGGAGGCGGCCAATGGCCGCGGGGAATTTCAACCTCATCGTACGTGGGTTCTGGCTCGACGGAAGCCACTGGCAATTCTCCTTCGGGCCGTGGCCTGCCAGCCGTCGGCGAATCCGATACCCTCTCTGCCTTTGCGCTAGCGAAGTTGCCGGCGGTGGGTTGTTCAGCAGCGGCCATTTCTGCTTCGCGACGCCTTTTGGCCTCCTCTTCGAGCCCCTTCTGTACTGCGACCAGGCCCTCTTTGGCGTTGGGTGAGGTACTCGAAGCCTTGGCCTGCTGCGCCGCCTGGATCAATTGGAAGTTGCGGTTGCGTAACTCGACGTTGCGACCAACCCGCATGTTCGAGCGCGCCGCCAACGTTTCTGCCTGCTGGTACTGCCCCTGCTGAAGACGCAACACACCGAGATAATGCAGCGTCGCGGGATTGTTCGGTTGGATATGCAGGGCACGCTCCAGCGTGGCAGCGGCTTGGTCCAACTGGCCATTTTCATACTGCCGCGACGCAGTTTCGATTAGCGTGGTTGATGCGCTGTTACTTTGCTAGGGCGCCTTTCGCTCGGCAGCAACCGAGCAAAGCGACGCGACGGCGCAGAACGCCAGGATGAGACTCGGTAGAAAACTCTTGGTTGGCATCAGGGGGAGGACTCGACTGATCTCGGACGGCACTGCCGTAAAACAGGCCACCAGCGCTGCTCGGCATCTCCGATACAGGGCCCCTATTGACCTGGCCAGTACCCTGAAGTTCCCGCTGCAACGGGCACTGCGGATGGCGTGGAATCCGCAGCCTTCTCATGCTGATTGTCTGCGCCAGGTGCCGGGTGATGTACCGAACTGGCGTTTGAATGCGCGACTGAACGCAACTTCGGATTCGTAGCCAACTGCAAAGCCAATTTGCGCCACATTACCGCGACCTTCGCGCAGGTGTTGAGCCGCCACGTACATACGCCAGAGCGTCAGGTACTGCATCGGTGGCTGTCCGACCAATGTCGTGAATCGCTCCGCGAATACCGAGCGCGACATGCCCACTTCAAGCGCCAGGGCTTCTGCCGTCCAGCCCTCGGTTGGACGAGCATGGAGCAGCGCCAATGCACGCCCGATATGCGGATCTCGCAAACCCGCCAGCCACCCGCGCCGTTCAGCCGGGAGGCTCGCGACATACTGGCTGACGGCTTCGACGAACAGCAATTCGGATAGCTTGGCGATCTGAATAACTTCGCGCGCCGACATGGGCGCAATGCTTAGATCACTGCCAAAAGTATGAACGTCATTGCGAGGAAGCAGAATGAGTTCGCCTGCCCGTACGTCGAGGGTGGCGCCATCGTCGATTCGTAATTGCATGTGCCCCGCCGCGACAAAATGCGACGCAATGATATGTCGAGGTGCCGCCAGGAACGGTTTGCAATCGTCTGCAGAGATTCTTCCACTGATGCATCAGGGCGCAGTGAACTCCGCCTCGAAGAAGACCCCTCCAGACAGCCGAATCACACGCAATACATCAGATAGCGCATCCAACAATTGCCAGCCCTCCTTTCCGGAGTCCAGAGCACGTAATCAGGCGCACTGGTCATTCACCGCCTGAACTGCGAGGCCCAGATTAGCACCAACGCGGACACAGTGATCGAGACGATCCCCTGACGCTTCACCGATGGTCATTGACTCCCGCGTTAACCGTAATTGGCCCATTCCAACTCGACCACGGAAGCCGGAGATCAATATGAACACCGCAGCTACCCTACCCCGCTCAGATTCGGGCAACGCCGCCCGTTATGCTCAAATCGTCAGATCATCGAAGAAAGCGGAATGGCAGATCGATCGCGATTTGCTATAGGACCGCAGCTTGGACTTCTCGCGCAAATTCTTGCCCGACGGACTATCGCGGATCGACCGTCTGACCTTTCTCGCCGCGGACGAGGCGCGCCTGCTTAGCCAGATTCAGGGCCGAACCTATGCGTATATCTTTGGCCTGGTCGAGCGTTTTATCAGTGCCAAAATGCTCGATCAAGGTCGGGCCCATGTATTTGACGATCAGCTCGCACTCGAAGCGCTGGTGCGCTTTTCCAACGACGAGATCAAGCATCAGGAGCTGTTCCGGCGCATTGAGACGATGATGGGTACGCAATTGCCAGCGGGATATCGTCCAGTTGCCGATCCAAACGATGTGGCGCGCGCGGTACTTGCGGCCAGCACCTGGTCGGTGCTGGCGCTGACCTGTCATATCGAGCTGTTTGTCCAGACGCACTACGTGCAAAGCATCGCCCCGCGCGATGAGTTGTGCCCACTCTTCAAGGATGTCTTCAAATTTCACTGGAAGGATGAAAGCCGGCACGTCGTACTCGATGAACTGGAGTGGGAGGCGGAGCACGCGAAACTCTCCCCGGCCGCCCGAGACCAGGCAGTGAACGATCTGATTGCGCTGGTGGCGGCGGTCGACGCAATCCTGCAGGCACAATCGGCATCCGATGCCGACTACTTTATTCGAAATGCTTCACGATCGTTCAGTGTCGATGAGACAGCGCAAATCAAAGCCTCCGTGCTGAGCGCCTACCGCTGGCAATACATTATCTCGGGCGTGCAGCATCCACACTTTGGCCGGCTGCTTACGTGCATGACAACGCCAGCACAGATGTCCAGGGTTCAGACCGCACTGGCACCCATCATGAACCATTGATCGACAGGCCGCGGCCGACCACGCATCGGCCGCGCGGCTGTGGAATGACGTGCTGAAAAAGATTGATTGAGGATGGCAGCCATGACGATTCCGATGTGGATGCTGCTTGGATTTGCGACCTGGACTTTACTGTTGTTGATGGCAACCGTCGGGGTGTATCGATGGGTCAGAATCTTGTTCTCGAATGTTCCGATTGCTTCTTTCCGAAGCGATCAGCTCGAAGGCGAGGATTGGTATCGGCGCGGGACAAGAGCACACGCGAACTGTGTGGAAAATCTGCCTGTCTTTGGCGTCATCGTGTTCGTGATTTCAGCCCTTGGTGTCGACGGCCCTGCAGTGAGCTACTTGTCCATAATCGTCCTGATCGCTCGCGTGTGCCAGTCTCTGGTTCACGTATCCCATGTGCAAACCGATACGTTCGTGGCGGTTCGATTTACCTTCTTTTGCGTGCAGTTGGTCTGTTTTCTCGCACTCATTGTTATAGCCGCTTGTTACGGCGCATGAATACTCAAATAGAGGGATGAGTTCAGGCTTGGTCCTGCAAATCAACATTTCGCTCGGACGCGCCCCTGGCGAGTCAGTGGTTAGATTCGATCCAGACTATCTACGGCGCGATTGGCAGAAAACGCCCATTAGCGGTCACTGGTTGCGTCTCAAATCCGCCATCAGCAAACGTCCACCCAACCCGCACAACCCGTCATTACGCCTGCTGACGTTCTATTCAGACGCTTCATTGCCTTCGGTGACTGGATGGCCCGCTTGATTCGCGACGGGGTAACGAGGTAAGTCAATTGGACGGTGAGATCGATCCCGATGCCGAGCGCGGTAATGAAGATGACTTCTGGCTAGGACAGAGCCGTCAGATCAAATGCATGGGGCAACACCGCGCTGAAAAATACGACGGCCTTTGGATTACTCAGAGTCAGCACGGTTCCGGCGAGAAGGCCCGCGCCTGCTGAGCGCTTTGGTGATCTACAGGCCGCGTTGACGTCGAATTGCGTGGCTAATCCAGGATGAACAGGTCCCCTTCCACATCCGTATCGCCGTGTTTACGACTCTGCGCCGCAGAGTCGTAGACGATCAGCAGAGCCTCCCCAGGCTGCTCGCCCGATTGGAACAGACACATGCCCTCAGCGTGATCGTTGCCTTGCCCGAAAGGCACCTCCAGCACCTTCTCCAATTGATCGGTGAAGACCACGCTTTCCTCGTCGGACGCGAAACCGCCGCGCCAGCGGAAGACCGTTACCGGACCGTCCTGCTCCATGGTGGGGCCCGCCAGGATCAGCAGATCGTCACCGCGGGTGCACAGGTCACGCAAGCCCAGGCCATTGAGCGCGAAAAAGTGCTTGCGGTAGCGGCGCCCATCCGGACCGATCTTCTTCAGCACCAGCGTGTCAGACGAGGCGTCGTTCAGCTCGGGTTCGATCTCCAGCAACACGGCCCAGCCGCGTAGAACCGGTCCACGCAGCCCCAGCAGAAGGCGCGAGCCGATCACCACCAACCCTTCGATATCGAAGCCGTTGTCCTTACCCGGGATACGCAGGAAGTCGCGTAGCTGAGGATCTTCAGCAATGGCCGCGGTCAGGTCGTTACCGACTTCGTTGCCCTGCAACTGCGCCGCCGTACGTCCATCGGCATCCACTTTCCTGGCGAGTACATAGCTGTCGTTCTGCTGCACCACAGGGATGCGGGCCAGCAGAAAGCGATTGCCGTCCGCCTCTACCGTCGACAGGCGCTTGATATTCTTCTGTGCAGAAGTGCCGGCCTCGGCCTTCTTGCGCTTCAGACTATGGGAGCCCACCACCCAGAGGTAACCACTGTCATGGACATAGGCCAAGCCCTCGATATCGATCTCGGCGTCTTGTTTCGGTAGGGGCAGATCCAGATATTCCAGGAGTGGAAATGAATGGTGCTCGTCGCACCTTACGCCACCGCCGGGCGCAGCATCCTGGATTTTCAGGCGTTCCAGGCTCGTGGTTTCGTCGTTCGCCACCCAGAGTGTGTCGTCAATCTGCAGAGCGACCGAAAGGCCATCGCGCAACGACGCAAACGCCGGATCAAAGCTCAACAGCGCAAAATTGCTTCGGTCGCTCATGAGCGGTCTCCTGTCTTTATGGCGCGGCGCGCCGGTTATTCAGAACCAGATTCTGCGCGTGTTCTTCGTCCAGTGCATGCACTCGTCCTGGCCGACCGGTCCACCGCTGTTCGCTGCCGCTGCTAAGCCAACCCGCAATAGTTCCGTCAACTCCCAAAATAGCCGACTAACGGTTACCCCCGTGGGCACAAAGCCTGCAACAACTCCATCGACGGACATTTGACGTCAATCTACCGCCATACGAATTTCCTAATCAGCAGACCCAACTGACACAGCTCAATAGCGCGGGTTCGAGCGCAACTGTGGCTGCAACAGTCCCCGCATACAGGATTCTTGACATGATCGACCTCGCCACCTGGAATTTAAGCATCCCTGAAGGCAGCCCACCGGCCACCATAGAAACGCCTCGACTGGCGCAAGGGTTCAAGGGCCAGTATTTCAGTTCTGAAGCCGCTACCCTTTCCTTCTGGGCACCTGTGACCGGTTCCAGGACGGCCAACGCCATTTACCCGCGTAGCGAGTTGCGGGAAACCTATAGCGATGGAACGCTGCGCAACTGGCAGTATTCAGCGGCGGATAACACCTTGCGGGCGAATCTGGCCGTCAATCAGGTTCCGAGCACCGGCAAGATCGTGATTGGCCAGATTCACAACAAGGACAGCAACAGCCCCATGGTGAAGCTGGAATACCAGTACAAAACATCGACTTCGACGGGAAACATTGTCGCCAAGGTGCGCATGCGTCCCGACGATGAAGAAGGCCAGGTGATTACCATTGCGACGGGTGTGCCGCTCAACAGCAACTTTTCCTACCAGATCCACCTCAGCCCGAAGGGCGCGCTGGGCATCAGCGCAGCAGGATACAACTGGAGAACCACCATCGACCCGAGCTGGAAGACCAAACCACTGTATTTCAAAGCGGGTGCGTATGTGCAGGACAACACCGGCTATCCCACCGAGGGCGGAAAAGTGACGTTCAGGATGCTGGAGATCCATCACAAAATTTAGTCGCTTCTTTAGGTCACTACCGTTGGCACGCCGGTCCGAAGGGTGAAGACTTTATTGGATTTCCCCGTCGATCGGCTACCAAGTGACTAGCTGTCAGTGAACTCAACCGCGCAGGCGGCAGATGCCCTCGAAGCTAACGGCCAAAAAGCTGGCTTGCTCAGCCTAATGTGTACTGCCTGAACTGCATCGACTCGAGTACAAACACACCTTGCGGTTCCCCGCTCGGTGATGGACTCGTTTTCTGGTGTTTCCGCACACCATACCGTTCTATCCGGTCGCCATCCCAATATTGCGACCTTGATGAACGCCCGGCCTGCTGGGTAGCAAATGACGCGGATAACAATTTCAAGCAGTACATCCAGCATCGAGTCCGATAGGAATGCTCATTTACAACCAGTAAAGTCGAGCGCGACCCCGGCCGTTCCTCGCCTGTTTTTGGTTTGCCTGATTGCCGCTCGGCGACTTTTGCGTACAAACTCTGGACCGGGCTCAAGCCAGCAGCTCGGTGATCCACCGGGCCTGCCGGGCGATGTCTTGCACTTTCTCCTCGGGCACGGCCTGCCGCGCACGGGCGAAGTGGGTCAGGGTCTTCTGCTTCTCGCGCAGCATGTGCTGCCACTTGATCAGGAACGCCGGGCTGCGTGCCTGCATCTGCAGCGGGCCGAAGTAAAGCTCCTCGGCGGTGTACATCACCGGCTCGGCGCGCTCGGCGACGATGATTTCGTAGTCGAAGCGATTTTCCCGCAGCAGTTCCTCGCAGAGGATGCGGTAGCCATTTTCCATCAGCCATTGGCGCAGTGGCTGCTCGCCGCCGTTGGGCTGCAGAATCAGGCGCTCCTGGCCGCTCAGACGTGCCTTGTCGCTGTCGAGGATGTCGCGGATCGTCTCGCCGCCCATGCCGCAGATGCTGATCGCCGTGATCCCGTCTCCCGGCTCGATCGCCGCCAGACCATTGGCCAGGCGCACGGTGATCCGCTGGTCCAGGCCGTTCTCGCGCACGGTGCGTTCGGCCGAGCGGAACGGCGTCAATGCCACCTCTCCGGCCACCGCCGCCGCGATGGCGCCACGGCGCATCAACGCCACCGGCAGGTAGCCGTGATCCGAGCCGATATCGGCCAGGCGCGCATCTGCTGGCACATGCGCTGCCACGCGCTCCAGGCGCATGGACAATGTCTGTTCGTTCAACTGCAGTTCCTTTTTCAGTGTCCGCATCAGGTCGATATCAGCAGGTCGCGAAAGGCGCAAGCACGTACCTCAGCCATAAGCGGACAGAGCGCGCCAGAATCGTCCTCCAATACCAACCAAAGCTACCTGCAATATTGCCATACCCACGTCGAGAGAAATCCCCCATAAATGGGCTGTATAACCCGCATCCTGTTTCAACTTTTTTGATGGAGAACCAGCCACAGAATCAGGCTGCCCCGCCGGCGGGGAATTATAGGCTGTTTAGTTTTTTGGCATAGAGAATGCTGTGGGTTCACTAGCGCATGAATTGAGAGTTTGAAGCGCTGTTACCACGGGAAAAACAACTTTCCTGGGGCACTCCGTATACCTGCAACCGTTGCCTTGAAAAACACCTGCGCCGCAGATCAGGCGCGCATTGCTCGCCCTTCTGAGGAGTCACTTTCATGCGCGTCGAACCGCTAATCCTCACGCTGGTACTCATTCTTTTCATTTTTGCGATAGGGGCAGCCTGGAGTCTTATCAGCTTGTTCAGCAGTTAAGAGTCAGTGGGAAGCATTCATCACGTTTGGGTGACAGGTGGCGGGTGTGTCGAAAACCGATTAACAGAAACAGGGTGAGCAGGCCGAGGACGGTGGTTCACCCATTTTCAGCTCAACAAACAGCCAGTTTTGTAAAAAAAAGGGAGGGCATCCATGCCCTCCCTTCCGCTTTCCACGCGTCTGCAACAGTACTGATCAGGATCTCAAGTGGCGAGAATGAAGTCTGAGGCAGTGACGGTTGTTGCATCGGCCACACCGACCAGGCGGATGGAGTCAGGTCCTGCGTAGCTGAGCAAGGTATCCGCACCGACATCGGTGATGATGACGCTGCCGGCAAAGGTCGCAGCAGTGACGCCGAACGCGGAAATATCGAGCCGGTCCTGGCCTCCCACCGCGTCGGCATCGAAGCCGATGATCTGATCGGTCCCGAAGCCCGCTGCGAACATGAAGATATCGTTGCCACTGCTGGCAACCATCATGTCGTTGCCGGCACCGCCAGTGACCGTATCGTTGCCAGTACCGCCATCGATAAAGTCATTGCCAGTGCCACCGTTCAGGGTATCCGTGCCAATGCCACCGAACAGTTGGTCGTTGCCGCCGCCACCATTGAGGGTGTCATTACCCACCCCGCCGGTGATGACGTTGTTCAACCCGTTACCGTTACCGAAGAAGTTGCCGACTCCGGTGTAGGTCAGATTCTCGACATTAGCGCCCAGCGTGTAGCTGGCCAGCGAAGTCTGCGCGGTGTCCGTACCGCCACCCGCCACCTCGACCACCACGTCTAAGGCTGCATCGACGACGTAGGTATCGTTGCCGGCGCCCCCCAGCATCCGGTCAGCACCTGCACCGCCATTGAGGAGGTCGTTACCCACCCCGCCGGTGATGATGTTGGCCTGCGCGTTTCCGGTACCGGTGAAGTTACCGGCGCCCGTATAGGTCAGGTTCTCGACGTTGGCACCGAGCTGGTAGCTCGTCAGGCTGGTTTGCACCAGATCGGTACCACCACCCAGCGCCTCAGTGACAAGGTCACCGACGTTGTCGACCACAAACGTGTCGTTGCCGGCACCGCCGGTCATGGCATCCGCGCCGAGCCCACCGTTGAGGGTGTCGTTGCCGTCCTCGCCATTGAGGACGTCGTTGTCGTCTCCGCCGTTGAGGATGTCGTTGCCAGTGCCGCCAAACAACTGGTCGATACCGGCCAGGCCATTCAGCGTATCGTTCCCGCCCAGGCCAAGCAGCACATCGTTTCCTAGGGTGCCGGTGAGGGTGTTCGCCAACTCGTTGCCCTGCAGCACCACGCCCAGTGCCGCAACCGCCACCGTCGCCGCCGAGGTCACCGATTCCAGCGTACCGAAGCCATCGGTGTAGCGCACGATCACTCGCAGTTGCAGATTGACCTGCGCCGCACCAGGGGTGAAGGTCGCAGCGGTCGCGCCGTTGATGTCGGTGAAGGACGCGCCGACACCTTGCTGCCACTGGAAGCTGAAGGTGCCCAGCCCATCCGGATCGGCAATCCCAGCCGTCAGCGCGGTCAGCACCTGCCCTTGATCCGGTGTCGTATCGCTGATCAGCAACGCACCTGTCGGTGCATCGTTGACGTTAGCCACCGGCCCCAGGATGTTGGAGGAAACGCTTTCGGCCGCACCGAAGTCATCCACGTAACCGACCACCACGCGCACTTCCTGCCCGACCTGAGTCTGGCCAAGCGCGAACGTGCTATCGGTAGCGCCGTCGATGTTGACAAAACCAAGCCCGTTGCTCGCCTGCCACTGGTAGGTGAACTGCGGATTGCTCAGGCCATCAACGTCGATGATGCTCGCCGGGTCAGCGGTCAACAGCTGGTTCTGCACGGCAAGCCCGGTTACGGTCGGCCCTTCAGTCGGTGCATCGTTGACGTTGTCCACCGGCCCCAGGATGTTGGATGAAACGCTTTCGGCCACACCGAAGTTATCCACGTAACCCATCACCACGCGCACTTCCTGGCCGACCTGAGACTGGCCAAGCGCGAACGTGCTAGCGGTAGCGCCGGCGATGTTGACGAAGCCCAGCCCGTCGTTCGCCTGCCACTGGTAGGTGAACTGCGGATTGCTCAGACCATCGAGGTCAATGATGCTCGCCGGGTCAGCGGTCAACAGCTGGTTTTGCACGGTAAGCCCGGTTATGGTCGGCCCTTCGGTCGGTGTACTGTTCCCGGACGAGTCGACGATCTCCAGCGTACCCTTGGCATCCTGGTACACCGCCCGGACGCGGATGTTCAGACCCCCCACATCGTCCGTCACCCGGTAGGTGGTGCCGCTCGCCCGCGATGCCTCGCCAGCGGCGACGAAGGTGATGTCGTCATAGATGCCCGAGCCGGCAATGGTTTCAACCTGCCAGTAGTAAGCCACCCCACCGGTCACCGCGCCGGTCGGATTGGTCACGCTTTGGTTGTCCGCGTCGTGTACCGCCCGATCACTGACGCGCAACAACTGGCCGGCGACAGGCGTATCGTCACGCACACCGGTGGCAGCATCGAGGATTGCCAGATGACCCGATGGGTCGTTGTTTTGAGCGGTGCCCACTCCGGACGATTGCGCCACGTCAGCGAACTGCAGACGCTCGATACCCGTCAAGCGATCGACACCATCACGCCCCGCCACCGAGTCGGTCACAATGACCGTGTCGCCATCGATCTCGACGCCGTATTCCCCCGCAGTACCGGAGAACAGAGCGGTGTCGAAGCTGTCGGTGCCGGTCAGAATCTCCCGCACGATGACCAACTGGCCCGGGTTGTAAGTACCGTTCAGCATAAACGGCACCAGTGGCTCCATGCTGTTGAACGTGGCGATTTCCGCGCCAGTGCCATCAGCGTTCGCCCGTACGCTGATGCGTACGTTCAGCCACTTGTCACCGTCGATGATGTCGTCACCACCGCGACCTTCGATCAGGTCGCTGCCGCTACCGCCGAGGATGATGTTGCCGCCGTCGAAGAACGTCGCTCCGGCGGGCAGCAGATCAGCGAGGCCGTCGATCAGGTTGATGTTGGTCAGCACACTGCCGGTTGCACCCGCAGTGGGCAGCGAGGTGGCATCTTCGTTGTCACCGCGCAGGAAGTCACCGTGGGACGAACCCGACAGACCTTCCATGATGTCGAAACGCACCTGCGCCGAAGCACCCGAACCCGGTACCGACGGAACATTGAAAAAGCGGTCGGTGAAATCGATGGTCACGCCCTGTGCGAGCCCCTTGAAGGTTGCCCAGTCATAGCCTGAGCCGCCGATATAGCGGTCACCCAGGCCGAGACTGCCGACCATGATGTCGTCGCCGCCTTCGCCGTTGAACTTATCGTTCTCGTTACCGCCGATGAACACATCGTGGCCGATTATAGGGTCGTTGCCGAGCGGGTCGAAGTTGTCGCCAGGCGCACCGTCCGAAGTGCCCTTCTCGATCCAGTCGTCGCCTTCGTTACCCATGTCCTGTTCGTTGGCTTTGCTGCCCAGGATGAAGTCGTTGCCGTGGCCACCGATGGCCTCGGAAGCGTCTTCACCAGTCACGATGAAGTCATTACCGAACCCGCCAATGATCAGGTTGACGCCGTTGCCACCGTGCAGCACGTCGTTGCCGTCGCCACCCTGGATGTTATCGTCGCCGCCGCGGTCGCTGATGATGTCGTCGCCGGCACCACCGCGCAGTTGGTCGTTGCCGTCACCGCCTTCGATGCGATCGTTGCCGCCGTCACCCCAGACCGTGTCATCACCTTCACTCGAAACGAGGATGTCTGCGCCGTTGGTACCGCCTAGCACGATGTGCTCTTCACCCGAGTACCGGATGTAGTTGGCGTCCGGCCCCGCCGTCAGCGGGTTGTCGCGGAACACCACCTGCTCGCCGTTCTCGCCAAGCGGATCGGCGTTGCCCAGGCCATCGTTGTACTGCTTGCTCTGGTCCCTTTCCAGATAGAACCCAGGGTCCGAGAACACCAGACCCGGCAAGTGCGTGGCCGAGGTGTTGGCCATGATCAGCTTGGCGAACGAGTTGCTTTCCAGTTCGGCGTTCATCGACAGGCCAGCGGTACGCTCCAGGTAGTAGAAGCGGTCACCGTCCTGCAGTTTTTCCAGCTGGTTCTCGAACACGAAGTTGAACGTCGAGCCCAACATGCCGCCGAACGGAGTTTTCTCTTCGGCCAGGCCGCCGATCCACAGATCGATGGCATCGACCCCCGTGACAGTCACACCCTTCAGATCGTCGGCAGTACCCAGCAGCCCATCCTTGCCAGCCCGCGTCACGTTGGCCCAAGTGCCAGTGCCGTTGAGGAAGTCCAGACGGTCAGCCGGCGCACCCGTACCACCAAATACCAGCGCCAGGGCTGCAGCGCGTTTGCCTTCCAGCGTGGTCGCCGCCGTGATCGTGTCATGAGTGCCATAGGCCGCGATGAAGTTGATCAACGACTCTGGATGTTTGAGGTGCTGCACCAGGTCGACCCAGCTGGTGTACGGCTTGAGTTGGGTATCACCGGTTTGGCTGTAGATGTCGCGGCGGACCGCATTGAGCGAAGGAATCCCCACGTCGCGGCCACGGGCGATATTGATCGCCGGCAGGTCAAGCGGCAGGCCGAGCAGGTTACTGCGCAGCGCCTCGGTGACGAACTCGTCGATTTCGTTACCGGCTTGCCGAGTCATCCCACGCACGATCGCACTGGTCGCATCCTCGGGCGTTACCCCACTGGCGGCGTACGCCAACGGGTTGAGGAACGCCGCGATCAGGCCGAGTTGCTGATCAGGATCAGCACTGTTCGGATCGCCGACCACGTTGAAATCGACGTCGAAGCGATCGACGGTCTCGGTCAGCATCGAGTGGCCAAACCGGTACACGGTGTGGGCGAACTCGGCGACGATAGAGGCATCGAGGTCAACGTCATAGACCTGGGTCGGTGCGAAGAACAGGTCGACGTTAGGCTGGATGGTCCGGGCAAACTCCTCGAACACCAGGTGCTGATACTGCATCTCGGTGCCGAACTTGGCAGCCTGGAACAAGCGCTCGCCATTCCACACCAGCGCATCGATCTCCGTCTGGTTGGCGGGCAACACGCTCACCGGAGTCAGTAGCCACTCGTTGAGGAAGGCCAGGTCACCCGAATCGAGCACGGTGTCCTTGGTCTGCGCGACCAGCCGATTGTGCTCGGAGTGGAAGATCGCATGCACCGCGGTCAGGCCGATGTTCTCGTTGACCCGGCCGTCGCCAGCAATGTAATGCGCATCGAGCAACTCGTTGTCGTAGGCCAGGTTGGCCCCGGTGTGCGGATTGAACGGCACTGCGTTGCCAATATCGTAATCCGCGTCAGGCACGAGCACGCCACTGCTGAACACCGGCGCTGCATTGTGGGCAATGTCGGCGAGGAACTGGTGACCGGTGCGCACCGCATTGGTCAGGCTAATGGGGGAAAGCGGATTGCCTTCGACCAGAACGTCATCAGCCGTGCCGCCCAGACCGTCAACCCCCTTCATCACGACCATCGGGAAGCCGTTCGGCCCCTTGATGAAATTGCCATAGGCGTCGGTCGCCAACAGCGGGGAGTTTTCGACGTCGGCGTCGGTAAGGCGGATACCCAGAATATCGTTGGCCTGCGCCTTGACCACTTTCCAGGTCGCCATGCCACCGATTTCGCTGTCGTCTGCAGTCCCAAACTTGCCATCCGCCCCCAGGTCACGGTTAGTGATCAGCCTGCCGGTCGCGATGGGGCCATTGTCGGTAAGCTCATAACCGCGCAGGAACACCTGGTGTGATGGGTGCGAGCTGTAGGTCTGGTTTTGATCCACGAACGGCGAGGTGGTGTTGGTGTGCTCATGAATGTCGTCGGCCGTGCCGAGAACGCCATCCGCCCCTGGCTGGTTGGTCGCACGGGTCAGCACCATGAAGTTGGTGTGGCCGCCTGGCACATACAGCGGATCATCCGGTTGCAGCGGAATGAAGATGGTGCCCGAACCGCCTTTGGTCAGCAGGTCCAGCCCATGATCGAAGAACTGCCCGAAGAAGGTCATCCAGGCGTTGAACGGCGCGGACAACCCCGCATCCGCCGTGGTGTTCTCGAACAGGTACACATCGTGGTCGTCGGCAGTACCGAACTGACCATCCATACCAGGGCTGGCGACTATCCGTGTGCCATCCTTGAGCACGTCGTCGTTACCCACCTCACCGAAGTTGAGCACACCGTCCGCACCCGGGTCGTAAGCCGTGGCATAGGCCGCCGGGTTGTTCGACGTCTGGTCGACGATCAGATTACTGATGGTGCGCGGTTGCGAGTCAAACACGTAGCCGCTGGTCTGCTGATACGACGATCCCGGAATGGCCGGCGAGCCGGGGCCGAAGAAACCGGCAGGCGCACCTTCCGCGGGATTGAAGACCGGATCGGTCACGCGCGGAAAGACGTTATCGGCGGCGCCAAACTCGGTGTTGTTGATGCCGTTGTGGTTCATCAGGTTGTTGTTCGAGCCATCGACCGAACGCAGGCCCAACGGCGCGCGGATATTCGGGATCAGCGAAAGGATGTCCTGACCGGCCGCGTCAGCCTCGGCAATCTTGATCTGATCAAGGATGAAGTTGAGGTCGGAGCGGACCATGTGAAGGCCCTCGCCGCCCGCGGTAGCATTGACAACGGGTGTCTGGGCCGTCGGCACAACCGGCGCGCCGGGTTCCACCACGGCAGTCGGCTGCGAGAACAGCACTTCAGTCGTGCCATGACCATCCTGATAGATCGCCTTGACCCTCAGTGACAGCCCGGCCAGATCAGGCGAGACCTTGAAGGCGGTGCCGTCTGCGCTCTGGAATGCCAGGTCACCGGCAGGCAGCAGAATGATGTCTTCGAAAATGCCGGTGCCCGGGTCGGCTTCGAACTGCCAAAAGTAGGACACCGAGGCGTTGTTGATAAAACCCTGCAGATTACCCACCGCGATGTTGTTGGCATCGCGCACCCCGGCCACGCTCACCGTCAGCGTGTCGCCCACTGTGATTGCGCCGCCGTTTCCATCCGTGAGGTTTGGTCTGCCGAGCGGTTGTGCATTCAGCCCCGGCACCAGCACTTGCTGGGTATCGGCGAACTGCAGGCGTTCGATATGCAGCAAGGTATCGGTGCCGTCGCGCCCCACTTCGGTATCGGTCACCGTCCAGACATCGTCCGCCACATCGGCCGTGCCGCGGGTGTCACGCGTCACCACATACTCGGACTGAAGCCCGGAGAAAATGGCGGTGTCAAAGGCCGCCCCGCCCGTCGAGGTGCCGGGCAGGATTTCCCGCACGGCCTTGAGCTGACCCGGGTTATACGTGCCATCGATCATGAACGGAATCATGTCGACCATGCTGTCGAAGCTGGCGATCTCGGGGCCGGTATGATTGACGTCACCGGCGTCATAGACCGCAATCCTGACGTTGAGCCATTTGTCGCCATCGATCAGATCATCACCACCTCGGCCCTCGATCAGGTCACTGCCATTGCCACCCAGGATGATGTTGCCCGTGGCAAAGCCGGTGGTCGGCAAACCGGCGTCGACCAGAAACTGCTCCAGTCCACGGATCAGCGCCACATTGGTCAGCGCACTGCCCGTGGTGCCACCGTGGTCGACGATAGTGACCGCGTTAACATTATCGCCCTTGAGCACATCGCCGAATTGCGAACCAGACAAGCCTTCGACCTCGGCAAAACGGTCGAGGATCGAGGCCGGCGAGGCGCCGACCGGATTGAACGGCCCGTTGTTCTGGTTTGGTGCGTTGCCGTGTGGCTGCGCCAGCGCAGCCATGGTCAGGTCAACGGTCACGCCGACCCGGTCATTTTTGTGGGTTACCCAGTCGAAACCGGACATACCGTCCATATTGTCCTGGGCATCGCTGCCGACAAAGATGTCGTCCCCACCCTCGCCGATCATTTCGTCGAAGCCACCACCACCGACAAAGATGTCGTTGCCGATCGTATCGTCAGTGAGCAACGGCGAGGCGTTATCGCCAGGCGCGCCGTCCTGGGTGCCTTTCTCGATCCAGTCATCGCCTTCGTTGCCGGTAGCTGGCAGGTTGGTCTTGGCACCGAGGATGAAATCGTCACCCTGACCGCCGAAGGTGGTGCTGACGTCTTCGGTGGTGATGATGAAGTCCTGGCCATCGCCCCCCAGGATCAGGTTGCCGCCAACCAGCATGCTGCCAGCCACGATCACATCGTTACCGGCATTGCCTTCCAGACGGTTGTCGCCGAACGAGTCGGTAATGATGTCATCGCCCGCACCGCCCAGTACCGCATCGTTCCCGGCGCCGCCTTCGAGGCGATCGTTGCCGCCGTCGCCGTAAAGGGTGTCATCGCCATCACCGGAGACAATGATGTCATTGCCGGCGGTGCCACCGAGGACGACATGGTCTTCACCGGTGTATTGCAGATAATTACTGTCCGCGCCAACAGTGTTGGGGTTGTCGCGGATCACCAGCGGCACGATTTCCACGCCGTTGATCATCAGGCCGCCCGTCGGATCGGCTTTGCCGTCCACGCCAAGGTTAGTGAACTGATTGGCCTGATTCACTTCGAGGGTGAACGTCGGCGTCAGGAACACGGTGTTCGACAGGTGGGTGACATCGGTATTGAGCATGATCAGCTTGGCCAAGGAGTTGTTTTCCAACTCGGTGCCGAAGTTCAGGCCCGCGACGCGCGACAGATAGTAGAAGCGGTCGCCGTTCTGCAACGCCTCCATCTGGGTCTCAAACACAAAGTTGAACGACGAGCCGAGCATCCCGCCGAACGGCATCTTCTGCTCGGCGAGGCCACCGACCCAGAAGTCGATGTCGTCGACGCCCGTGATCGTTACACCCGTCAGGTCATCTGCGGTACCCAGTACCCCGTCCCTGCCGGCCTTCGTTACGTTGGCCCAGGCACCGCTGCCGTTGAGGAAGTCCAGGCGGTCAGCCGGCGAACCGGCACCACCGAACACCAGCGCCAGGGCAGCATCGCGTTTGCCTGCCAGCGTAGTCGCGGCCGTAATGGTGTCATGCGTGCCATAGGCCGCGATGAAGTTGACCAACGACTCGGGGTGTTTGAGGTTGTCCGCCCAGTCAGCCCAACTGATGTACGGCTTGAGTTGGCTGTCACCGGTTGATTGGTAGAACTCACGCCGCGCCTCATTCAACGTGGGGATGCCAGTGTCGCGACCACGCGCCAGGTTCAGGGCCGGCAAATCGAGCGGCAGACCGAGCAGATTGTTACGCAACGCTTCGGTGACGAACTCGTCGATCTCGTTGCCGAGCTGGCGGGTCACACCGCGAATGATCGCTCCTGCCGCTTCGTCCGCGGTAGCCCCGCTGCCGGCGAACGCCAACGGGTTGAGGAAGGCCGCGATCAGACCGAGTTGCGAGTCCGGGTTGTTCGGGTCAGTGAGGAGCGGATTGAACTCGGGGTCGAAGCGATCGACAGTCTCCGTCAACATCGAGTGACCAAAGCGGTACACCACGTGGGCGAACTCGGCGAGGATGGCCGGATTGATCGAGGTGTCATAGCCGTTGGGGGCAAGGAATTCGTCGATCTGCGGCTGAACGGTCCGCGCGAACTCCTCGAACACCAGGTGCTGGTACTGCATCTCGGTGCCGAACTTGGCGGCCTGGAACAGCCGTTCGCCGTCCCACACCAATGCTGCGATTTCGGCGAGTGTGGTCGGTATCGCGGCCACATCGTCCACCAGCCACTCATTGAGAAACGCCAGATCGCCGGCAGCAAGGATGGTGTCCTTGGATTGCTGGACCAGGCGGTTGTGCTCGGAGTGGAACACATGGTGCACGGCGGTCAGACCGATGTTCTCGTTCGCCCGGCCATCGCCGGCAATGTAGTGAGCGTCGAGCAGTTCGTTGTCGTAGGTCAGGTTTTTGCCGCCCGCGCCAACGGGCCGCGCATTGCCGATATCGGCGTCAGCATCCGCCTGCAGAACCCCGCCGACGGCTACCGGCGCGGCATTGTGGGCGATGTCGTCGAGGAAGCCATGCCCGGTGCTCACGGCGCTGGCCAGACTGATCGGAGCATCCCGGTTGCCTTCGACCAGTTGCGTGACGTCATCAGCCGTCCCGGCGATATTGTCAGCGCCGTTACTGATGCGCATCACCACCTGCGGCATGCCGCTCGAGCCCCGCATGAAGTTGCCATACGCATCGGTTGCCAGCAGCGGCACGCTGTGCACATCGGCGTCGGTCAGGTTGATGCCGAGAATGTCACGGGCCTGGGCCTTGACCACTGCCCAGGTCGCCATGCCGCCATTTTCGCCGTCGCCATCATCGGCCGTGCCGTACTTGCCATCGGCGCCGAGATCGCGGTTGGTAATCAAGCGTCCCGTTGCAACAGGGTCACCTGCCGCGTTGAGGACATACTCGCGCAGGAACACCTGATGCGAGGGGTGCGAGCTGTAAGTTTGGCTTTGGTCCACGAACGGCGAGGTGGTGTTGGGCTGGCCATCATCGCTAGTGCCGAGAATTCCGTCCGCGCCGGCCGTACGCACAGCACGTGACAGCACCATGAAGTTGGTCGGACTGCCCGGCACGAACAACGGATCGTCTGGCTGCAGCGGAATAAACACAATGTCGGTACTGCTCTTGCTGAGCAGGTCGAGGCCGTGGTCGAAGAACTGGCCAAAGAAGGTCATCCACGAGTTGAAGCCGGCGGTCAGACCAACGTCCGGCGACTGGTTGGGGATGAAGAACACTTCCTTGTCGTCGGCCGTGCCAAACACACCATCGAAACCTGGGCTGATCACCGGGTCGGCACCGCCGTTCGCCGCAACCGCGGCCGGGTTGCTGGCGGTCTGATCATTGATCAGGTTACTGATAATCCGTGGCTGCGGGTCGATCACCGACCCGGTCCCGGCATAGGCCGCTCTATAAGAGGCATCCAGCAGGCGCAGGAAAGAATTGTCCGCGGCGCCAAATTCGGTTTGCCCGGCGACCAGGTTGTTGTAGCTGCCATCGACGGTGCGCAGGCCGAATGGCACCTGACTGTTGGGTAGCAAATCACTGAGGCTGGCGCCGTCGGCATGGGCTTCTGCGATAAAGATTTGTTTGAGGATGAATTCCAGGTCCGACCTGTTGAAATTGGCCATTTTGATTGCCCTCGATCTCTTTGGGGAAGGGCACGGGACGATAAGAATCCTCCCACGCCCAGTCCGGTGCTGGCTTGCGCAGTGTGTTGGTTCTTTTTTTTTGGCGAGCGCTGGCGCGGGAAGGCAGAGCCGTTACACGGCCCCTCCGGGATGCGCGCCTGGAATTCGCGAAAGAATGGCTCGCTGAGCGATTAGGCAGAGCGAGTCCGAGCCCTGGGTGGGCCATGGAAACTTGAAGTAAAGGCGAACTTGCTGAACAGCCCCTTCACTCTGCAGAAGAACGAAATAATCGACATGCTGTGCTCCCTCGGGAAAATCATCGCGCCTTGCGTTGCCAAAAAGTTGACAGGCTCCAGACGCGCGGTTCCCTCATTGACAGAGACTAAAGTTGCATAGCGAAAAATTGTCAATTTTACGACACGTAAAACTGACGACTGGTGATTGGCCTTATAACTAGTTGTTTTTGTGGGACTTATAGGCAGTTCTTCGCACTGTTAGAGCGAAATGTTATTTCAGATTGATTCGACGCCACCTACGCTGCTGGCTATGGAAGCAACGCAGAGATTTGCAGGAGATTCGCCCTAGAGCGACCGCCCTGCATATCGATCAGCTGCCTGCGGACTACATCTTTTAGCTGCTATGCCGCAAGGGCTAACGGCTTTTCGAAGAGGGGTCACCCAAATGCACAAACAATCGAGCACTCGATCAGAACTGGCTGACGCGCTTTTTCGACTCCGCCGCAGTTTTTACTCGCTGGCAGGGTTCAGCGGCGTCATCAACGTCATGATGTTGACGCCAGCTATTTATATGTTGCAGGTCTATGATCGGGCCTTGGTGAGTCGCAACGTCACAACGTTGACGATGTTGACCATTCTGGTGATAGGCCTGTTCTTGCTGATGGCCACACTGGAAATGTTCCGCACCCGCGTGTTGATCCGGGTCGGCAACTGCCTCGACATGGACCTCAATCGACGCATTTTCACCGCAGCATTCGAGCGCAACCTGAGCCGCGCCGGAGGTAATCCGGCCCAGGCCCTGCAAGATCTCGCGCAGGTGCGTCAGTTCCTCACCGGCAATGGCCTGTTCGCTTTCTTTGATGCGCCATGGACGCCGATCTACCTGCTGGTCGCCTATCTGATCCACCCGCTGCTCGGACTGATCACGCTGATCGGCTCGCTGATTCTGGTGGGCCTGGCTTATCTCACCGAGAAGGCGACGCAAAAGCCGCTGGCCGAAGCCAATCAGGCCGCCCTCTCCTCCGCCAGCTACGCCAACAACAACCTGCGCAACGCCGAGGTCATCGAGGCCATGGGCATGCTGCCGGCGATCGGCAAGCGCTGGTACCAAAGCCATTTGCGCATACTGGAAATGCAGACCCTGGCCTCCGACCGTGCCGCCCTGATCAGCAGCACCGGGCGCTTCGTGCGTATCACTTTGCAGTCGCTGATCCTCGGCGCCGGCGCGCTGCTGGCGATCGAAGGCAAGATCACCCCCGGGATGATGATTGCTTGCTCGATCCTCACCGGCCGCGCGCTGGGCCCGGTGGAACAAGTCATCGCGTCGTGGAAGCAGCTGCTTGGCTGCCGTTCGGCTTGGGGCCGGTTGAACGACATGCTGAACGACTATCCGCGCCGGCCACCGAGCATGTCGCTGCAGCGGCCGGTGGGCATGCTGGCGGTGGAGAATGTGTATGCCGGTGCCCCCGGCACCGGCAACACGATTCTGCGCGGGGTGAGCTTCAACCTTTCCCCCGGCGAAAGCCTTGGCATTATCGGTCCATCCGCCTCGGGCAAATCCACCCTCGCCCGCCTGTTGGTCGGCGTCTGGCCGGCACAGGCCGGCAAGGTGCGCCTGGACGGCGCAGACATATTCACCTGGAACAAGGGCGAACTTGGCCCCTGGCTCGGTTACCTGCCACAGGACGTGGAGCTGTTCGAGGGCACCATCGCCGACAACATTGCGCGCTTTGGCGAAGTGGACAGCGACGCGGTCATCCGCGCCGCCAGGACGACTGGAGTGCACGAGATGATCCTGCGTTTGGCGCAGGGTTATGAGACCCGTCTGGGCACCGATGGCAGCCCGCTTTCCGGTGGCCAGAAGCAACGCATCGCCTTGGCCCGCGCGCTGTACGGAGAACCCAATCTGATTGTGCTGGATGAGCCGAACGCCAACCTCGACGACGTCGGTGAAAAGGCCTTGGTCGATGCGCTGACCCAACTCAAAAACCGCGGCGCCACCGTCATTCTGATTTCCCACCGTCCCAATGTGCTCTGCGCCGTCGATAAGGTGCTGATGCTGCGCGACGGCGGCGTGCAGATGCTCGGCACTCGCGACGAAGTATTCGCAGCGCTGCGCAAGGCCAGTGTGATGCCTGCAGGCGCATCAACTCCGCTGGCCTCCGTCAAAGCACGGGAGTAACCGATCATGCAAATGAGCCAACACACCGACATGATTCTCGCCGATCCCAAGAACGAAGTGGATCTGGACGTCGGTAAACCCGTGCGCTGGGGCATGTTGCTGATGCTCGCCGGCTTCGGCGGTTTCCTCCTGTGGTCCTGGCTGGCGCCGCTGGATGCCGGCGTGGTAGCGACAGGCACGGTAAAAGTCACCAGCAATCGCAAAGCCGTGCAGCATCTGAGCGGCGGCACCGTGGAGGCCATTCTTGTTCGCGAAGGTGATACAGTGAAAAAAGGCCAGGAGGTGGTCCGCCTCGACTCGCTGCGTGCCGCGTCCGAACAGGGTGCGGTCAGCGCCCAGTACATCGTCAGCAAGACGGTGGAAAACCGCCTGGAAGCGGAACGCGACGGCCGCGATGTGGTGAACTACGATCCCGAATTGCTCAAGCGCTTCGGGAATGACCACCGCCTGGTGGCCGCCATGAATCTGCAACAACGCCTGCTGGACACCCGGCGCGCCGGCCTCGCTGGCGAAATCAGCATCCTGCAGGAAAACCTCGCGGCGTCGGCGGTGCAGCTCAAGGGCCTGCAGCAGGTCTATGGCGCCCGCGCCTCGCAGATCAACTTCCTCAACCAGGAACTAAAAGGCACCCGCGCGCTGGCGGCCGAAGGCTATGTCCCGCGCAACCGCCTGCTTGAGCTTGAACGCAGCAATGCCGACCTCTCCGCCGGCCAGGCCGAGAACCTCAATAACATCGCTCGCATACGTAGCCAGACCACCGAAATCAAGCTGCGCATCCTGCAGCGCCAGCACGATTACCAGAAGGAAGTCGAATCGCAGCTCACCGACACCGCCAAGGAAAACACCACCCTGGCCGACCGCTTGCGTGCGCTGGACTATGAAGTGACCCACACGGTGATTCGGTCGCCGATCGATGGCATGGTCCAGTCCCTGAGCATTGCGACCATCGGCGGGATCATTCAGCCCGGCTTCAAGATCATGGAAATCGTTCCGGACAACGAACCGCTGCAAGTCGACGCGATGATTCCCGTGCAGGCCATCGACAAAATGGTCCCCGGCCTGGCCGTGGACATCGCCTTCCCGGCCTTCAACCACGCCCAGACGCCCAACATCCCCGGCCGCGTGAAGACCGTCTCCGCCGACCGCCTGCTCGACGAGGAAAGCAAGGAACCGTTCTACCTGGCTCAGGTAGAAGTCACGCCCGATGGCATGAGCCTTCTTGGCAGCAATCACATTCGTCCCGGTATGCCCGCCAGCGTCACCATCAAGACTGGCGAGCGCAGCATGATGAGCTACCTTCTCAAACCAATGCTTGAGCGTGTCGACAGCTCCTTCAAGGAACAATGAAATGGACCGTCATTGCCTGTTCTTCTGCCTGCTGGCGCTGTCCCTCCCGACCTGCGCCATGGACCTCAAACAAGCCTGGGATCTGTTGCAGTACCAAGGCCCCGTCTATCGCGCCGCCGTGCATGAAAAGGAGGCCGGTGTGGAAAACCGCGCCATCGGCATGGCGGGTTTGCTACCGCAGATCAGTGCCTCGGCCTACGACAACAAGGTCAATGGCACCCAGCGCCAGAGCGGCGTCGAAAGGGATCTCGACTACGACTCCAAGGGCGCTAACGTGCGCTTGCGCCAACCGCTGTTCAACAAACAGAAAATGGCCGAGTACCGCCAAGGTAAACAGCGTGCCGACTACAGCGTCGCGGTGTTCGATGCCAAGAGCCAGGACGCCGCGGTGCGCCTGGCCGAAAGCTATTTCGATGTGCTCCTGGCCAGCGAAACCATCGTCCTTGCCAAGTCCAAGCTGAGCGCCTTCGACGAGCAACTCGCCTCGGCGAATCGGCGCATGGAGTTGGGGGCCGGCACCGTCACCGACATCGACGAGTCGGCCGCTCGCCGCGACCTCGCCGCGGTTGAGCTGATCGAAGCGCAGGACAACCTGGTCAACGCGCGCCGCAAGCTTGAGGAATTTATCGGTGAAACCCCCGAATCGCTGACCACCTTGCGTCCGAGCTTCAATACGCCACCGCTGCTACCGAGCAACCTGCAGGACTGGTTGGTCAAAGCCCAGAGCGACAGCCCGCTGATCCATGCGCGCCGTCATAGCAGCGACCTTGCCGAAGAAGAAGTAAAGCGCGCCAGGGCCGGCCACTGGCCGACACTGGATTTCGTTGCCGGCTACACCGCGGGCGATAGCCAATCAATCTCCGAGCTCAATCAACGCAACCGCTACGGCTCAATCGGGCTGGAAGTAAACTTCCCGTTGTACAGCGGTGGCGGCACCAGCGCGTTGACACGCCAGGCCAGTGCCAATAGCTATCAGGCCCTGGACGAGCTCGACGCCACGCGCCAGGAAGTCATCACCGGTACCACCCGTGAGTATCGCGGCGTAGAGAGCGGCGCCCAACGTATTCACGCGCTGGAGAAGGCAGTGGAGTCCAACGAACGCTCACTGACTTCGACACGCAAGGGCTTCAAAGAAGGAGGCACCAGCACCAACTCGGACGTCCTCAACGCCGAAGAGCTGCTCTTCGTTGCGCGCCACGATCTGTTCGAGGCCAAGCTGCGCTACTTGATGTCGCGCCTGCGCCTGGCCTCTTCGGTGGGCAGTCTGGGCGACGACGATATCGACCACATCAACGACTACCTCGGCCCGGAACTGCTGGTCACCAACTAACTTTCACCTGCGCGGCAATTTTTACAAGGTGGTCGGCAGAACCCGGGCACGCAACAGCGTGCCCTTCGCCCACCTTCGAGGATGCGCCGCTTCGCACTTATCGCCCTGCATTACAGTCCGCTACGGGCCGAAAGCACACACCCGTTCTACCTCACCGTCAGAAAACGCCACTGCATTACTCAACCAAACTACTCAACCCATACAACTGCGACCGCCGATCCCGATGCAAATCATTACGCGCACTGATCCGCTTATTCCGCGCCTCAGCAAGATTCAGCGTCGCCAGCAGAATCTGCTCGCCACCCTGCTCCGCCGGCTCTGCCACAGGGTAGCCATCGGCATCGACGATCACCGAGCCTTGCACCCAACTGACCCCTCGTTCATGACCATGCCGATCACACGCGGCGATGAACATTCGGTTGACCGAGGCGTTGGCCTGGACTCGCACAACTTCGGCCGGACGCTCGGTTTGCGGCCGTGGCCCATCGGGCCAATTGACCGGTGCGCAGAGCAGGTCCGCACCGGCCAGCGCCGGGAGTCGCACCCACTCGGGGAATTCCAGGTCGTAGCAAATCAGCATGCCGATTCGTCCATGAACGGTTTCTACAACCGGCGGCGCGTCGTTGCCGGCGCTGAAGATTTCGTTCTCGCCATCCCAGAGGTGCGCCTTGCGGTACACGGCGCGCAGGCCTTGGGCATCGATCATCGCCGCGCTGTTGGCCAGTTCATCGCCGGCTAACCGCTCGCAGAATCCACCCACCACGACGATGTTCAATTCCCGGGCCAGCGCCGTCCACAGAAGCAAGGTCGGCCCTTCGACGGTTTCCGCCAGGGACAGGGCTTCGCTGCGGTCGGCAAACAAGTAGCCGCTCTGGACCAGTTCAGGTAGCACCACCACCTGGGCGCCCTGGTAAGCCGCCGAGCGAATCGCCCGTTCGGTCAGCTTCCGGTTGTAAGCGAGGTCGCCTATTTTCGGCGCCAGTTGGCAGCAAGCGACCACGGTACTTTTTGTGCTGTTCAACGCCCCTCCTCCACAGACTGATGAGCCATGGAAACAATGTCGCTCTCAGTAATCGAGTCGATAATCCGGCGTTCGTACTCAAGGTCTATCGAACGGCTGAGGAGGTAATACGTCAGGCCCGAGACCACCAGGCCAACCAGCCAGGCGATATCCACGCCTTCCAGCATCCGCGCCAGCGGCCCGACGAACACCTCTTTGCCGGCCGCCGCATCAAAGATGTAGAAGAACGGCACCATGGCGGCGAAGCCAATCAGATAAGAGACGATGCCGCGAAATTGCCAGGCGCCGTAAATGCCCTTCGGCGTGAAGAAATGCGGGATCGCGTAGCGGCCTTTGCGCACGAAGAAGTAGTCCACCAGATTGACCGCGGTCCACGGTACGAGGAAGTACAGGAGCAGCACGAGGAAGGTGTTCAACAGGGCGATGCCATCGCCTTTGATCGACAGCACACAGGTCAACAGAATGACGCTGATCGCGGAGATCGACATCACTCGGGCACGAGGTGTCGGTGTGATTTTTTTGATCGAATCCACACCCGTCAGCAACGTCAGCATGGCGCTGTAGGTGTTGAGCGCGATGATCGGCAGAAAGCCCGCCACCGAGACAATCACCAACACATTACCCAGGCCTGGAATCATCGAAGAGCCAACCTGATTCAGCGCCACCAGCGCATCCGCCGCTTTCAACTGCTGCGCAAGCCAGGCCCCGAGGCCGATCATCCAGCCGCCCGACAACGAGGCGCCGATGAATACGGCGGCGATCAGTTTTGGCCGGCTGGTGTTTTTCGGCAGGTAACGGGAATAGTCAGAGACATAAGGCGCATAGGAAATGTTGTAGCTCGCGCCGATGGCAAACAGTGTGGCAAAGGCAATCCAGCTGAAACCCAGGTCGGTCGCCGGGGTGACGCCCTCCTGGCCTGCGCCGAACATCAAGGCGATGGTGACCAGCGCATACAGCGGCAACGTGGCCAGCAACGCCCACTTGAAGGCTTTGTGCATCAAGTCGTGGCCGTAAATCGACAGCAGCGCGCCGATCAGCACCACGGCGACGGCAACGATGGTCGGGTCGATGCCAAACACGTGTTCGAGGCCGTTCATGATCAGCGAGATGTTCACCACGTTGAAACCGACGAACACAAACATCGTCGCCATCAAGGCCAGGATCACCCCGCGATAACCAAACTGCGCACGCGACTGGATCATTTGCGGCAGACCCATTTCCGGACCTTGCGAGCCATGAAACGCCATGAAAATGGTGCCGAACATGATGCCCAGCGCACCGGCCAACATCGTCCACAGCGCCGACAAACCCAGGCTTGGGCCGACAAAACCGATGGAGATGGTGAAGAAGTGGAAGTTGCCTAGAAACCAGAAAGGGCCCTGGCTGCTGAGCTTGGCGTGACGTTCGTTTTCCGGAATGTAATCGATCGAGTGGCCTTCGATGGCCAACCCGCTGCTCGCCTCGATGGCGTGCGCAGAATGAGGGGACCCTGACATATGAGTATTCCTATGCTGGTGATTGTTGTTTTTATGGGCAAGGCGCCGGTTTCATTGCAATGTAGGGCGTTGGTCAGGGCTGTAAAATATCGCAGGCAAACTGTTCACATAGATCCACGCCTATGTAAGTGAGTATCGGGAGCACGCATGCTGGGAACTGTATCGGAGCTGGATCTGCGTTTGATCCGGGTATTTCTGACCGTCGTTGAGGCGGGCGGGATCTCGGCCGCGCAAACGGCGCTCAACACCACGCAACCCACCATCAGTGCGCAATTGGCGACGCTGGAAGCGCGGGTGGGGTTTCGTCTTTGCGAACGCGGGCGCGGCGGATTTTCGGTGACGCCCAAGGGCAGCCAGTTTGTCGAGGCGGCGCGCCGATTACTGGCGGCGGCCGAAGGGTTCCGGGTTGAAGTCCAGCACATCAATCGCAAGGTGTCAGGCAACATCAACATCGGCCTGCTCGGTCAAATCGATCCGGTTGCCAACAAGAAAATCGCCTTGGCCATTGCGCGATTACGGTCCCGACATGAAGGGCTGTATTTCCATTTCACAGAGCTGTCGTCATCGCTGCTGGAAGAGAAAATCATCAACGGCCATATCGATCTGGCGATCGGCTATTTCTGGCACCGCCTGCCCAACATTGATTACTTTGCGTTGTTCCAGGAAACCCAGATCGCCTATTGCGCCCCCACTCACCCGCTGTTTGAGCAAGTGGGCGAACTGACCCGGGATGACGTCAGCGATTACGATTGGGTATGGCCCAGCCATCCCTTGCCGGAAATGCCGGCGCCTACTTCGATAGAACGCCTGACGGTGCTCACTGACAGCATGGACGGCGCCGCCCTGCTCATTCTGTCGGGCCAGCATTTGGGCTTTCTGCCGCAGCACTATGCGGCGAAGCATGAACAACTGGGGCAGTTGCATCCGCTGAATCCTGAGCTGTTGCGCTATGAGGTCGGCTTTCATGCGGCGGTCAGGCATTCCGCGCGTCAGCGGGATTTGGTGAGTGCTTTTTTGACTGAATTGATCGACATTTTCGGGGCCGTGTAAGCGTCAACGGGAGCAAGCCCCTCACCAGTTTCAGATCCGGATTTCGCTGGTCGGGATAACGTCGATCCGCGCCACGGGCCCCGTCAAGTGCGCCAGGTCTGCGTTGTGCTCGGTGATGATGTCTTCGGCGGCGAGGTTGCCGTTGTCGACGGTGGAATGCGCATCGGCGGCGAGCACTACGTCATAGCCCAGGTTCAGGGCCTGGCGGACAGTGGCGTTGACGCAATAGTCGGTTTGCAGCCCGCAGATGATTAGGCGGTCGGTGCCCAGATCCTGCAATTGGGCTTGCAAGTGGGTCCGGTAGAACGAGTCTCGATTGGTTTTTCGCACGCGAAGGTCTTGCGGCGACGTCATCAGGCTTTCGGCCAGTTGCCAGCCTTCGGAACCGTGTTGCAGCGGGTCGCCCTTTTCTTCGTGCTGGATGAGGATGACCGGGATGCCTGCTTCGCGAGCCTTGGCACTGAGGTCGTTGATGTTCTCGATAACGCGCGTGATCTCAAAACATTCGTATTTGCCAGTGCACAGGGATTGCTGGACATCGATGATCAGCAGTGCGGTAGCCATGAGCTTCCTCCCTTGATAGGTCGGTGAATCGGCAACGGATTTAGAATCCGTTCCCCTTTTAACTTGTAGCAGCTGCCGAGCCTGCGAGGCTGCGTTCGAGCGCGAAGCGGTCGTAATCCCACAAATGTGGTCTACCTGAATGAACGCGGTCAACCGATTTACGACTGCTACGCAGTCGAACGCAGCCTCGCAGGCTCGGCAGCTGCTACGGGATCGGGGGCCACCCTCAAGAATTGGGATGGCCTCAGACCTGCATCAATAACCGAGCGACAACCCGGTATTACGACGTGGATCGTTCGCCCCATAGAAGCGGTTCTTGCCCACCGGCTTGCCTTCCAGCGACGGTGCGCCGACCAGAATCGCCGCCACATGGTTGGCGTCCTGTGGGCCGGCAAACTTGTGCCCCCAACTTTCGAGCATCTTCACCGTATCGGGACTGGTAGTGAAGGTCTCCAGGTTGGTCTCTTCCGGCAACCACTGCTGGTGGAAGCGGGGTGCATCGACCGCTTCCTGGATGTTCATCCCGTAGTCGATCACGTTGAGGATGGTCAGCAAGGTGGCGGAGATGATGCGACTGCCACCGGGGGTGCCGACGACCATTACGACTTTGCCGTCCTTGGTGACGATGGTCGGGCTCATGGACGACAGCGGTGCCTTGCCGGGAGCGATGACATTGGCCTCCCCTTGCACCAGGCCGTACATGTTCGGCACGCCGATTTTCGAGGTAAAGTCATCCATCTCGTCGTTGAGAATGACCCCGGTTTTGCTGGCCATGACGCCAGCGCCGAACCAGTCGTTCAGGGTGTACGTCACCGAGACCGCGTTGCCCCACTTGTCGACGATGGAGTAATGGGTGGTGTTACTGCCTTCGTGTGGGGCCACACCGGGTTTGATCTCGCGGGACACACCGGCCTTTTGCGGATCGATGGCGGTACGGATTTTGGTGGCGTAGTTTTTATCCAGCAGATGGTCGATCGGGTTTTTCACGAAATCCGGGTCGCCCAGGTAGCTGTTGCGGTCCACGTAAGCGTGGCGCATCGCTTCGATCTGATAGTGCATGCCCTGGGCCGAGTGATAGCCCAGGTCTTTCATCGGATAGCCTTCGAGAATGTTCATGATCTCGCAAATCACCACGCCACCGGAGCTTGGCGGTGGGGCCGAGACGACGTGGTAGCCGCGGTAATCGCACTCGATCGGGGCCAGTTCACGAGTCTTGTATTTGTCGAGGTCGGCCTGGGTGATGATGCCCTTGTTAGCCTGACTGGAGGTGACGATGGCGTCGGCCACCCAGCCTTTGTAGAAGCCGTCTTCGCCCTTTTCGGAAATTTCCAGGAGGGTTTTGGCCAGATCCTTCTGCACCAGTTTTTGCCCCACCTGCATCGGCTCGCCGTTGCTCAGGAAGATCGAGCCGGAATCGCGCATGTCCTTTTTGAAGACGTCGGTGGCGTACTCCAGTAACTCGACATCGCCCTGCTCCAGCTCAAATCCGTCTTCGGCGAGCTTGATGGCCGGGGCGATGACTTCCTTGCGGGGTTTGGTGCCGTATTTCGACAGCGCCAGTTCCATCCCGGACACGGTGCCCGGCACGCCGACCGCCAGATGGCCACGGGTGCTCAGGTCAGGGACGACGTTGCCCTCCTTGTCGAGGTACATGTCGGCGGTGGCGGCCAGCGGTGCTTTTTCGCGGAAGTCGAGGAAGGTCTTGCGCCCGTCCGCCAACTGAATGGTCATGAAACCGCCGCCGCCCAGGTTACCCGCCGCGGGATAAACCACCGCCAGCGCATAACCGACCGCTACCGCGGCATCGACGGCGTTGCCGCCGTTCTTGAGCACATCGACGCCCACGTGACTGGCCAGATGCTGGGCGGTGACGACCATACCGTTTTCGGCCGCAACCGGCGCCACGGAGGCCGCATAAGCACTGAGGCAGCTGAGCGCCAATGAGGTCGCAATCAGCGATTTGGCAAAAGGTTCGAACTTCATGAGTCGGTCTCTTTTTGTTTTTAGGCTCTGTACACAAACAGAGGGAAGGCTTCAAGAGCAGAGGCAAGTATGGCTGGGATTGCGTATTGCGCCTCCCCGTCGAGGCAGTATGCTTGCCCTCTGCTCAGCACTTTTACGGAGTCCACCGGCATGAGTTACACCTTCATCACCCTCGTCTCGCCGGTGGGCGAGCTGAAGCTGGTCGCGAACGGCTCACGACTGGCAGCCATCCTCTGGGAAAACGACAAACCCGACCGAGTGCGGCTTGGGCCGATGCGCGAGGCGCCGGATAGTCCGATCCTGATGCGCACCGCTCAGCAGCTGCGGGAATACTTTGCGGGCACGCGCAATCGTTTCGACCTGGAACTGGATTTTGCCGGGACGGAATTTCAGAAGAAGGTCTGGGCGGCATTGCTGACCATTCCGTTTGGGGAGACACGCAGCTATAGCGAGATTGCCCGGCAGATCGGCAATCCCAGTGCGGTTCGGGCAGTGGGCGCCGCGAATGGCAAGAACCCGATTTCGATTGTTGCGCCGTGCCACCGGGTGATTGGCGCTTCGGGGAACTTGACGGGGTTTGCCGGGGGGCTTGAGGCGAAGGAACGGCTGCTGATGCTTGAAGGTTGCGAGTGGTCAGGCCTCAGCAGGACGGGGGAGTTGTTTTGATTTAACGCTCAAGCGTCGGCGAAAATGTTTTTCATCGCCGCATACTGCAGCAACATGATGGTCTTCGCATCGCAGATTTCCCCGCGATAAAACGCCTCAAGTGCGTCGTCGAATCTCCACTCCAGCACTTCCAGCTCCTCGGTCTCCTCCTCCAGTCCGCCGCCATCACTGACCTTGGAAGCGGCATCGTACTCAGCGATGAAGAAGTGCAGCTTTTCAGTCACCGAGCCGGGGCTCATGTAGGCCTCGAACACCTTGTGCACATGGTGCACGCGATAACCGGTTTCTTCCTCGGCTTCTTCGCGGATGCGCTCCTCAGGCGCCGCACCTTCGAGCAGCCCCGCCGCCACTTCGATCAGCAAGCCATCGTGGCCGTTGACGAACACCGGCAATCGGAATTGCCGGGTCAACACCACGGTTTTCTTGTCACGGTTGAACAGCAGAATCGCCGCGCCGTTGCCACGGTCATAGACCTCGCGGGTCTGGCGCTGCCATTCGCCATTGTTGCGCAGGTAATCGAAGGTGATTTTCTTCAGCAAGTACCAGTCGTGGGACAACACCTGGGATTCGATGAGGTTGACCCGCTCGGCTGTGTTCGACATGACAACGCATCCCTTTTTTCGTCGGAAGGCGCACATGTTAGGCGAAAACGAAAGCCTGGCGCTAAGAAAGCTGGGCCTTGTATTCCTTCACATATTGCCCCGCCAGCGTCTCTTTCTGTTTGTCGTCGAGCAACTTGCCGGCCATCTGGAAGAACTTCTGCTCTTCCTCATCCATGTGGTGATTGACCTTCTCGGCGAGCTTCTTCGCGGCCGCCAGCCAAGCCGGACTGGACATCTCGGTTTCGTCCAGCGCCTCCATCATTTCGTCCATCTCGTGGTGTTCGGCAATCGCATGGCGGCTGAGGTCGACGCCGTTATCGAACTCCATCAGCGGGATGTAGAAATGGCGTTCTTCAGCGGTTTCGTGGGCCTGAAGTTCGGACTTGAACCGCTTGTAAGCCTCGGCCCGCTCGGGTGTGTCGCCGCTGGTCTGGATCAGCGCATCGGCGTAGGTGCGTTGGCGGTCGTGGCTTTCGCGCAAGGCTTCGAAAATATTCACGGATTGTCCTCATAGGCCGCGTTCAGGAATGACGCTGTTTAGGCTAGACATCTGCACCCGAACGACGGTTCCACCTGAAGGCTGGAACAACGACCAGGTGCCGCGATAGTCTTGGAAATGTTTTCCACTCAAACCATAAGGAAATAGCTGATGACCCTGCGAATCGAACGGTCGCAAAACCCCACGGATGAAGAGCGCCAGGCAATCCTGCTGCCGTTGCGCGCCTATAACTCCGCAAAGGCCGGTGTCTCGACGCAAGAGCCCATTGCCTTGTTGGTGCGTAATGAAAACGGCGAGATTCTCGGCGGGCTTCACGGTCGAGTGTTTTACCAATGGTTGTACATCGACCTGCTGTCGGTACCGGAGCAGGCCCGGGGACAGGGCATGGGCACGAAGCTGATGCAGATGGCTGAAGACCTGGCACGGGAAAAGAAATGCATCGGAATCTGGCTCGACACCTTCGACTTCCAGGCGCCGGAGTTCTACAGGAAGCTCGGCTACAGCGAGCTAGGCCAAATCGCTGACTACCCGCCTGGCCACAAGCGCTTCTTTTTCCAGAAGCGCCTGCTCAACGACGCATAACTTGTGGGAGCAGCCCCATTGATGTGATCAACCCCGAACAATTGTGGGAGCGAGCTTGCTCGCGATAGCGGCAGGTCAGTCGACATCAATGTTGAATGGAAAACCGCTATCGCGAGCAAGCTCGCTCCCACAGTGGGTATGCGTCAGTCCAAAGGATCAGAGGCAAGTCGCCAACGCCGCCAGTCGGCGCTTGGCCACAAAGTCGTCATGCTGCGCGTAATAATTCAGCACGGTGGCGGAAGCGTCAGTCTTCACGTCCACAAAGGACTCCGCCGAGCGCGTGTAAACGGTGGTGCCGCCCTTCTCGCCAGGCTGCAAATACGCGCCAGCATCGACACCGAACACCCCCTCATCCTGCCAGGAAAACTGCACACACTGGGCGACGACTTTTTCCGGTTTGTCCGAAGTCAGGGTTTTGTTCGGGGTTCCAGTGCGGGCGTCGTTCATCGCCGAGCCCGCGCATCCCGCCAGCAACGTTACGGCCAGCGCCACCATCAGAATTCGCATTGCGTTCGCTCATCAAGAAAAAGCGGACTGTATCACCGCGGCACGGCGTATCGTTCTGCTTTACTTCATTTATACCGCGACACCGAGTGACGATTCGCGCACCCTGTCGCGCCATTAACCCCGCATCGCCCGTTTTCCGGGCTTATTTTCTGGAAAGGTCATGACACCCAACGCCGAATATTACAAACCGACCGCTGAATATGCCGACAAGCTGATCAGCCAGATCGGTCAGACGCCGTCCTGGATTGCCAAGCGAATTGGCGTCACCGACAAGCGGATTCGTTACATCCTCGACGGCGAAAGAACCGTCAAAGGTGAAACCACGCCGATTCAAATGACGTATCCCGAGCAGTTTGCCCTCGAGTGCCTGGCAGCAGCGGCCAAGGCCAGCAAGAAGCAGTCTTCGTAATCCAGCCTCAAGGAGCGACCATGGCGGCAACCGAACAGCAACACGAGCAAGCGCTGAAGAAGTTTCTCGATGAGCGCCCTGAACTGCGCGTCGAACTCGACAACCTCAACCCGCTGTTGGCTCAGGCCAAGGGCGAGACCGCGGCGCAGTACCGCGACGAACGCTTGCATGAAGCCTTTGAAGCCGACGCCGAGCGCCTGGGATTGTTTGCCTGGGAGCTGACGCTGCAACTGACCGCCGCGACGCCCGAGGACTATCAGGCACAGCGCCTGGAAGTGCACAAGGAAGTGGCCGAGATGGCCGGCATGGACTGGCTGGAGTATTGCGAGTTATATGGATTGAGTAAGTGACCATTTCGGTCGCTGCCTGAGGACGACCTTCGCTGATGTTGCCATCCCTCTCCACTGACCGCGCGAGCCCAGGCCATCTGCATACCCGCAAATGGCGCGGACGCATCGGCATGTCGCTGGTGGCCAGCCTCTCGGTGCTCGCGGGCATGACCGACGCCATCGGCTTCATGGCCAGCGGTGATTTCGTCTCGTTCATGAGCGGCAACACCACCCGCCTCGCCGTCGCCATCAGCGACGGCGACCTGGGCCTGACCTTGCGCCTGGTGATCCTCGTCGGCACCTTCATCGTCGGCAACGCCTTGGGGATTATCGTCAGCCGCCTCGGCGGTCGTCGGGCACTGCCCTTGCTGCTGTGCATCGCCACGCTGCTCTGCGGCGCCGCTGCCTGGCCCTACGACGAACAATTGCCAGCGCTACTGGCGGCGATCATCGCCATGGGCATGCTCAATGCCGCCGTGGAAGAAGTGAACGGACTGCCGGTCGGCCTGACCTACGTCACCGGCGCCCTGTCGCGCTTCGGCCGTGGGCTGGGACGCTGGATGCTCGGCGAACGTCGCAACGGTTGGCGCGTGCAACTGATCCCCTGGACCGGAATGTTTGCCGGCGCGGTACTCGGCGCCGTGCTGGAACATCATTTGGGGCTCAGGGCCTTGTTTGTCAGCGGTCTGCTGGCCGGCGCCATCGGGCTGCTGTCGCTGAAAATCCCGCGGCGCTGGCAGTTGGGTTACATGCCGCGCTGAATCTTGTGTGGCCTGTGCGGGCCCCATCGCGAGCAAGCTCGCTCCCACAGGGGTTTGTGTGATGCCGAAGATTGTGGCTTCACCGCAAAACGTGTGGGAGCGAGCTTGCTCGCGATGGGGGCCGCACAGACAACATCGATTTAGCCGCCCCGGCGATAAAGCTTTATCATGGCCGCAGTTTTGCTGATCGAGTCCGTCATGAAGTTCGCCATCGCGCTGTTTTCCGCCGCCCATGCGCCCTCCTCGCGCCGCGCCCTGCTGTTTGCTCAGGCTGCGTTGGCCGGTGGGCATGAGATTGTCCGGCTGTTTTTCTATCAGGACGGCGTCTACAACGCTTCCGCAAGCGTGGTCACGCCGCAGGATGAGCAGGATTTGCCCAAGCAATGGCGCAACTTCGTCACCGAGCATCAACTGGACGGCGTCGTGTGCATCGCAGCCGCCCTGCGCCGTGGCGTGTTGAACGAAGAAGAAGCCGGGCGCTATCAGCGTGAAGCCGTTGCGGTGGGCGCGCCGTGGGAATTGTCTGGCCTGGGCCAGTTGCATGACGCGGTGCAGGACGCCGACCGCCTGATCTGTTTCGGAGGCGCGTGAGATGCCTAAATCCTTGCTGATTATCAGCCGTCAGGCGCCCTGGTCCGGGCCGAGTGCGCGGGAAACGCTGGACATCGTGCTGGCCGGCGGCGCGTTCGATCTGCCCATCGGCCTGCTGTTTCTCGATGACGGGGTGTTCCAGCTCGCCGCGAAACAGGACGCCAAGGCCCTCCAGCAGAAGGATCTGAGCGCGAATCTGCAAGCCTTGCCGATGTTCGGTGTCGACGAGCTGTTTGTCTGTGGCGACAGCGTTGCGGAACGGGGCCTGGACCCGGCCGGCTTGTCGCTGGAAGAAGCGCAGGTGCTGGCCGCCCACGAAATCACCGCACTTATTGACCGTTACGACCAGGTGATCACCCTCTGATGTCGACTTTGCATGTGTTGTCTCATTCCCCGTTCGGCGACGATCGCCTGACCAGTTGCCTGCGCGTGATCGGCGCTGACGATGCGCTGCTGCTGACTGGCGACGCGGTTTATGCGTTGCAACCAGGCACCGCGCCGTTCAACGCGCTGAACGCCCGCAATCTGAAACTGTTCGTACTGGCCGAAGACGCCCAGGCTCGCGCGCTGGAGATTCCTGACACAGCCAAGGCCATCGATTACCCGGCCTTCGTCGAGCTGTCGATTCACTACGACAAGGTCAACAGTTGGCTATGAAATCCCTGACGGTCGGCGCACGCGCCATCGAGGTGGACAAGGACGGTTTCCTGGTAGAACTGAGCGACTGGTCCTTTGAGGTGGCCAGCGCCCTGGCAGCCGCCGAAGACATCGAGTTGAGCCCCGAACACTGGGAAATCCTCGAACTGCTGCGCAGCTTCTACGCCGAATTCCAGCTGTCGCCGGCCACCCGTCCGCTGATCAAGTACACAGCAACGAAGCTGGGCCCGGAAAAGGGCAACAGCCTGCACCTGAACCGACTGTTCAAAGGCACCCCTGCCAAACTCGCCGCGAAACTGGCGGGCCTGCCCAAACCGACGAATTGCTTATGACCGACTACCCAGCGCTGACCCTCGAAACCCCCGCCGAACACCCGTTCGCCCAATTCGTGCGCATCCTCGGCAAAGGCAAACGCGGCGCCCGCGACTTGACCCGCGAAGAAGCCCGCGAAGCCATGGGCATGGTGCTCGACCACAAGGTCGAAGACACCCAGCTCGGCGCATTCCTGATGCTATTGCGGCACAAGGAAGAAAGCGCTGAGGAAATGGCCGGGTTCACCGAAGCGTTGCGTGAACGTTTGCAGGCACCGACGTTGAATGTGGATCTGGACTGGCCGACGTATGCCGGCAAGAAACGCCATCTGCCGTGGTATCTGCTGGCGGCCAAGTGCCTGGCGCAGAACGGCGTGCGGATCTTCATGCACGGCGGTGGTGCACACACCTCCGGTCGGCTGTACAGCGAGCAATTGCTGGACGAGTTGAAGATTCCGTTGTGCCGCGACTGGCAGCAGGTCGGCGAGGCGCTCGATAACGGCGGTCTGGCCTTCATGCCGCTGGTGGATTGGGCGCCCCAGCTTCAGCGCATGATCGAGCTGCGCAATACATTGGGCCTGCGTTCGCCAATCCATTCCCTGACGCGGATTCTCAACCCGCTGGGTGCTCGCTGTGGCCTGCAAAGCATTTTCCACCCCGGTTACCAGGCGGTGCATCGCGATGCCAGCGGTTTGCTCGGCGATACCGCGATCGTGGTGAAAGGCGACGGCGGCGAAATCGAGATCAACCCGGACGCCGACAGTCACCTGTATGGCACCACGGGTGGTGAAAGCTGGGACGAGGAATGGCCGCAGCTTTCGGCACAACGCCACGTCAAACCGGCCACCCTCGATCCCGAGCATTTGAAAGCCGTGTGGCGTGGCGACGTAGTCGACAGCTATCCGCAAATGGCACTGATCTCGACCATGGCCCTGGCCTTGCGCGGCCTCGGTCAAACTCGTGAACACGCCTTCGAAACCGCCCAGCAGTATTGGGACGCTCGGGACAAATCTATTTAACCGATCATAAGCGCCCAACCTTTGCGCTTTTTTATCGAACCTATGCGAATAGACTCCTCTCCAACGCTTATTGGCTGAGGAGTCTTGAACATGGGTTTGTTAGTTGAAGGTCGCTGGCATGACCAGTGGTACGAAAGCGGCAAGGACGGTACGTTCCAGCGCGAACAGGCGCAGCGTCGTAACTGGCTGACCGCCGACGGCAAACCCGGCCCGACAGGTGTCGGAGGCTTTGCGGCCGAGGCCGGTCGTTATCACCTCTACGTGTCCCTCGCCTGTCCATGGGCTCACCGCACGCTGATCCTGCGCAAACTCAAAGGCCTCGAAAGCCTCATCGACGTCTCGGTGGTCAGTTGGTTGATGCTGGAAAACGGCTGGACCTTCGACCAGAACCTCGGATCGACCGGGGACAAGCTCGATCATTTCAATTTCATGCACCAGCGCTACACCGCCGATACCGCCGACTACACCGGCCGCGTCACGGTGCCGGTGCTCTGGGACAAACAGCAGAATCGCATCGTCAACAATGAATCGGCGGAGATCATCCGCATGTTCAATGGCGCCTTCGATGATTTGACGGGCAATGACCTGGATTTCTACCCGGCACCGCTGCGGGGTGAGATCGATGCGCTGAACGAACGGATTTATCCGGCGGTGAACAATGGCGTGTATCGCGCAGGGTTTGCCACGGCGCAGAAGGCTTATGAAGAGGCATTCGACGGGTTGTTCGAGGAGCTTGATCGGCTGGAACAGTTGCTGGGCGCCAATCGTTATCTGACCGGTGAGTACCTGACTGAAGCTGATATTCGGCTGTTCACCACATTGATTCGCTTTGATGCCGTGTATCACGGGCACTTCAAGTGCAACCTGCGGCGGATCGCCGATTATCCGAACCTGTCGAACTGGCTGCGGGAGATTTATCAGTGGCCGGGGATTGCCGAGACGGTGGATTTTGAGCACATCAAGAATCACTACTATGGCAGCCACAAGACCATCAATCCGACCGGGATCGTGCCTAAAGGGCCGGCGCAGGAATTCACAGCACCGCATGATCGCGAGCGGTTGAGCGGGAAAGGGGTTTGGCTCAAGAGCCAGGCCTGATCTGAAATACTGGGCGGTTTTGAGGGCCCCATCGCGAGCAAGCTCGCTCCCACAGGGGATTTGTGAACGACACAAATCAAATGTGGGAGCGAGCTTGCTCGCGATGGGCGCGACGCGGTCTCTAGACTTGCGCCTGAGCGCCCTCGAACCACGCCAGTTTCTCGCGCAATTGCACCACTTCCCCAACGATCACCAGCGTCGGCGCATGCACTTCATGCTCCGCCACCAGACTTGGCAAATCCGCCAACGTGCCGGTAAACACCCGCTGATTAACGGTGGTGCCCTGCTGGATCAACGCCGCTGGCGTATCCGCCGCGCGACCATGCTTGATCAACTGCTCGCAGATGATCGGCAAACCCACCAGCCCCATGTAAAACACCAGGGTTTGCGCCGGCGCGACCAGGTCGGCCCACGGCAAATCGGTGGAACCGTCCTTGAGGTGCCCGGTGACAAAACGCACAGACTGCGCGTAGTCGCGGTGCGTCAGCGGAATCCCGGCATACGCCGCGCAACCGCTGGCCGCGGTGATACCCGGCACCACCTGGAACGGGATGCCATGGGCCGCCAGTTCTTCGATCTCTTCACCGCCGCGACCGAAGATGAACGGATCACCGCCCTTCAACCGCACGACCCGCTTGCCTTGTTTGGCCAAATCCACCAATTGCTGGTTGATCTGATCTTGTGGCACAGCGTGATCGGCGCGACGCTTGCCGACGTAAATCCGCTCGGCATCGCGACGGCACAAATCCAGAATTGCTGGCGCCACCAAGCGGTCATACAGCACCACATCGGCTTGCTGCATCAGACGCAAGGCACGGAAGGTCAGCAGGTCGGGATCACCCGGGCCGGCGCCCACCAAGTAGACTTCGCCCGTTGCATCCGGCGCTTCACCGGCAATTTTCGCCAGCATCAAGCGCTCGGCTTCGGCGCCCTGCCCGGCCAGTTGCCGGTCGGCAATCGGGCCCTGGAACACATCTTCCCAGAACGCCCGACGCTGCTGCACATCCGGGAACAGGTGTTTGACCTGGCTGCGAAAACGCGCTGCCAGGCCGGCCAGTTGACCGTAGGTGGAAGGAATCCAGGTTTCCAGTTTGGCGCGGATCAACCGCGCCAGCACCGGCGCATCGCCGCCGCTGGAGACCGCTACGATCAAAGGAGAACGGTCGACGATCGCCGGGAAGATCACGCTGCACAAGGCTGGCGCGTCCACCACATTGACCGGCACACAACGCCGATGGGCATCAGCGGAGACTTGTGCGTTCAGCGGTTCGTCATCGGTGGCGGCGATGATCAGCCCGCAACCGTCCAGGTCCGACTCAACGTAGCCTCGCACCAGACACTCGCCACCGCTGCCGGCAACCAGTTCGCGCAGTTGCGGTTCGATGTCAGGTGCGACCACCCGCAGCAGCGCACCGGCTTCGGCCAGCAGGCGGGATTTGCGCAAGGCAATCTCCCCCCCGCCGACGACCAAGACACGACTGCCGCGAAGGTTATGGAACAGCGGCAGATAGTCCATTTAGCCGATGACCTCAAGGCCACCCATGTACGGTTTCAGCACGTCCGGCACACGGATCGAACCGTCGGCTTGCTGGTAGTTTTCCAGCACCGCCACCAGCGTACGACCGACCGCCAGGCCGGAACCGTTCAAGGTGTGAACCAGTTCAGGCTTGCCGGTTTCCGGATTGCGGAAACGCGCTTGCATACGGCGGGCCTGGAAATCACCGCAGTTGGAGCACGACGAAATCTCGCGGTATTTGTCCTGGCTCGGGATCCACACTTCCAGGTCGTAGGTCTTGACCGCGCTGAAGCCCATGTCGCCAGTGCACAGCGCAATAGTGCGATAAGGCAGCTCGAGCAATTGCAGGACTTTTTCGGCATTGGCAGTCAGGCCTTCCAGCGCTTCCATCGAGGTCGACGGTTCAACGATCTGGACCATTTCAACCTTGTCGAACTGGTGCTGACGGATCATGCCGCGCGTATCGCGACCCGACGCGCCGGCTTCACTGCGGAAGCATGGGGTGTGGGCGACGAACTTGATCGGCAGCAGTTTCGAATCGACAATTTCGCCAGCGACGATGTTGGTCAGCGACACTTCGGCGGTCGGAATCAGGTACAGATCGGCTTCGCCTTCGCGAGTGATCTTGAACAGGTCTTCTTCGAACTTCGGCAGCTGACCCGTGCCTTGCAGCGCCGGCGCTTGAACCAGATAAGGCGTGTAGGCCTCTTCGTAACCGTGTTCGCTGGTGTGCAGGTTGATCATGAACTGCGCCAGGGCGCGGTGCATACGAGCAATCGGACCACGCAACAGGGCGAAACGGGCGCCGGACAGCTTGGCGGCGGTTTCGAAGTCGAGCCAACCGAATTTCTCGCCCAGGGCGACGTGATCCTGAACCGGGAAATCGAACGCGGTCGGGGTGCCCCAGCGGCGCACTTCGACGTTGCCGTCCTCGTCGCCGCCGATGGGTACAGATTCGTGTGGCAGGTTCGGGATGCCGAGCAGAATCGAGTCCAGATCGGTCTGGATCCCGTCCAGCTCGACTTTACCGTCACTCAACTCGTTCGCCATGCGCTCGACGTCAGCCATCAGCGGTGCGATGTCTTCGCCGCGCTGCTTGGCCTGGCCGATGGATTTGGAGCGCGCATTACGGTCAGCCTGCAGCGCTTCGGTGCGGGTCTGGACGGTCTTGCGCTGTTCTTCCAGCGCTTCGATGCGCGCAACATCCAGCGTGTAGCCACGGGATGCCAGGCGGTCCGCTACGTCCTGAAGGTTGCTACGTAACAGTTTGGAATCGAGCATGTCGGTCTCTCGTTATCAAAGTTTGGTCAAGGACAGGCCAGCCCAGGTAGCGAGCAGCCCGCCGAATACGCTGATGGCAGCATAGCCGAAGGCCAGCGGCATTTGCCCGGTTTCCAGCAGGCGCACCGTATCCAGTGAAAAGGATGAAAAAGTCGTCAGCCCCCCGAGGAAGCCGACCATCAACCCGGCGCGCACCTCAATCGGCACTTCCGGGCGGATCAAAAACAGACCGTATAGAACGCCGATCAGCAAACAGCCGACGATATTAACGGCCAGCGTTGCGGTATAGAAGTGCCGTGGCCAATTAGCGTTGATCCAATTACCGGTGGCAAAGCGCAAAAGCGTTCCGGCGATACCGCCCACAGAAACGGCAACGATCATAGGGATCACTATTTTCTCCGCTGCCGGGGACTGAGGCGGTCAAGTTGCGCAAGGTGGTTGAGCTTTTCGCCGATCTTCAGCTCCAGGCCACGCGGCACCGGCTGATAGAACGGTTGTGGCTCGAGTTCTTCCGGGAAATAGTCTTCGCCAGCAGCGTAAGCGTCCGGCTCATCGTGGGCGTAACGGTATTCGTCGCCATAACCCAGTTGCTTCATCAGCTTGGTCGGCGCGTTGCGCAGGTGCAGCGGCACTTCCAGCGAACCGTGTTCGGTGGCGCTGCGCATCGCGGCTTTGAAACCCATGTACACCGCATTGCTTTTCGGCGCGCAGGCCAGATAGGTAATGGCCTGAGCCACCGCCAATTCGCCTTCCGGGCTGCCGAGGCGCTCCTGCACTTCCCACGCCGCCAGGCACAGGCTCAAGGCGCGAGGGTCGGCGTTGCCGATGTCTTCGCTGGCCATGCGCACCACCCGCCGGGCCAGGTACAACGGATCGCAACCGCCGTCGATCATCCGTGCAAACCAATACAGCGCACCATCGGGGTTGGAGCCGCGCACGGATTTATGCAGCGCAGATATCTGGTCGTAAAACGCTTCACCGCCCTTGTCGAAACGCCGACGGGTATCACCGAGCAGGCTTTGCAGCAGGTCGACGCCGATCTCGCTGTTGTCTTCAGCCAGGTCCGAGGCGTTTTCCAGCAAGTTCAGCAGACGCCGGCCATCGCCATCGGCAGCCGACAGCAGCATCTGGAAGCCTTCATCGCTGAGGGTCAGTTGCCGCGCTCCCAAACCACGCTCTTCGGTGAGGGCTCGATGCACCAGTTTGCGCAGGGCCGCTTCGTCGAGGCTTTTGAGCACGTAGACTCGGGCTCGGGAGAGCAACGCGTTGTTGAGTTCAAACGAGGGATTTTCAGTGGTTGCGCCGATGAAAATCAGCGTGCCGTCTTCGACGTACGGCAGGAACGCATCCTGCTGAGACTTGTTGAAGCGATGCACTTCATCGACGAACAGGATGGTCCGCTTGCCGTACTGCCCGGCCTGCTGCTTGGCGATTTCCACCGCCTGACGGATTTCCTTCACGCCGGCCAGTACCGCCGAAACCGTTTCGAAGTGCGCATCCGAGACTTCCGCCAGCAGCCGCGCCAGGGTGGTCTTGCCCACACCCGGCGGGCCCCAGAAAATCATCGAGTGCAAGGCACCCTGCTCCAGCGCTTCGCGCAAAGGCTTGCCGCGAGCGAGCACGTGTTCCTGACCGACGTACTCGTCCAGATTGGCGGCACGCAGGCGTGCTGCCAAAGGTTGAGCGATCGGGGCACTGCGAAACAGGTCCATCACTACTTATGAAACCTCACTGGGTCCTTGAACACCGCAGTTACTGTGGGAGCGAGCTTGCTCGCGATGGCGGCATTACATTCAACATCAATGTTGACTGACCCGACGCTATCGCGAGCAAGCTCGCTCCCACAGGGTTTTGCGTCTGCTCTTATTCCTGGATCACATCGGCACCCTTCGGGATGTCGAACTTGAACTTGGACGCCGGGATCGGCTCGTTGGCTTTCACGCCGGTGAACAGGATGTTGGTGCGCTGACCGACGCTGTCGATCATCTGCATGTCATTGACCAGGCCATTGCGGAACGACAGACGCAGGCTGTCGAACAGGGTGTCCTTGGTTTTCGGCTTCAAGGTGAAGTCGATCACGCCACCGGCTTCCTTGGCGCTGATGTCGAAGCTCTGACTGATCTTGGACACGTCACCGGACAGCAGCAACGCCGGGGTCTGGGTCAGGCGCTGATCGAGGTTCTTGATGGTGGCCTGCTCCAGGTCCGGATCCCACAACGTCACCTTCTTGCCGTCGGAGACCATGGTTTGTTCGGCCGGCGCGTTGGTGTGCCAGTAAAACAAGCCAGGACGCTGCAAGGACATTTCACCCGCGGTTTCCTGCAATCGGGTGCCGCTGCCGTCGAGGGTCAGCTGGGAGAAACGCGCGGTCAGGGTCTGGGATTTTTCCAGCAATTGGGTCAGACGCGCCACGTCCTTGTCATCGGCGTGGGCCGAAAGCGTGGTCAAAGCCAAAACCGGCAGCAACAGCATGCGGATAAGACGCATGGGAGTCCTCATAACATTCGTGGGGGTGCGATGGCGCGTCATTACGCCACCGCGTTTCAATCAATTCAGTCGCGTACCGGGCCCGGAGCCAGGACTTCACGCGAACCGTTGGTGTTCATGGACGTCACGACCCCGGCCATCTCCATGGCTTCGATCATGCGCGCGGCGCGGTTGTAGCCGATTTTCAGCTTGCGCTGAACCGCAGAGATGGACGCTCGACGGCTTTCCAGTACGAACTGCACAGCTTCGTCGTAGAGCGCGTCGGATTCACTGTCTTCGTCGCCACCGCTGCCGCCTTCAAAGCCACTACCCGGCTCTTCGACACCGGCGAGAATCTCGTCGTTGTACTCCGGCGCGCCGCGCAGTTTCCAGGCTTCGACCACCCGGTGAACTTCGTCATCGGACACAAAGGCGCCGTGGACACGAATCGGCAGACTGGTGCCCGGCGGCATGTAAAGCATGTCACCGTGGCCCAACAGCTGTTCGGCACCGCCTTGGTCGATGATGGTTCGCGAGTCGATCTTGCTCGACACCTGGAACGCCATACGCGTCGGAATGTTGGCCTTGATCAGACCGGTGATCACATCAACCGACGGCCGCTGGGTCGCGAGGATCAAGTGGATACCGGCCGCACGCGCCTTCTGGGCGATACGGGCGATCAGTTCTTCAACCTTCTTGCCGACGATCATCATCATGTCGGCGAATTCGTCCACCACCACGACAATCGTCGGCAGCTTGGTCAGCAGCGGCGCTTCGTCGTGAATGCTTTCGCGCTTGTACAACGGATCGGTCAACGGCGTACCGGCGTCCTGGGCTTCCTTGACCTTGGCATTGAAGCCCGACAGGTTACGCACGCCCATTTTCGCCATCAGTTTGTAGCGACGCTCCATCTCCGCCACACTCCAGCGCAGGGCGTTGGCGGCGTCCTTCATGTCGGTCACGACCGGGCACAACAGGTGCGGAATGCCTTCGTAGATCGACAGCTCAAGCATTTTCGGGTCGATCATGATCAGCTTGGCGTCTTCCGGGCCGGACTTGAACAGGATCGACAGGATCATCGCGTTCACGCCCACCGATTTACCGGAACCGGTCGTACCGGCTACCAGCAAGTGAGGCATTTTCGCCAGGTCGGTGATGACTGGCTTGCCGCCGATGTCGTGGCCCAGGGCCAGGGTGACCGGTGACTTGAAGTTGTCGTACTCAGGCGTCGACAGCACTTCAGAGAAACGCACGATCTGGCGATCTTCGTTAGGAATTTCGATACCGACGGTGGTCTTGCCCGGAATCACTTCCACCACACGAACGCTGGTCACGGCCAGGGAACGTGCCAGGTCTTTCGCCAGATTGGAGATGCGGCTGACCTTGACGCCGGCCGCGGGCTGGATTTCGTAACGGGTAATCACCGGGCCCGGGTGAATCGAATCCACCGAGACTTCGACGCCGAATTCCTTGAGCTTGATTTCCAGCAAGTGGCCAACCGCCGCCAGGGATTCAGGCGAGTAATTGAGTTGTTTCTTTTCTGCCGGGTCGAGAATCGAGATCGGCGGCAAGGTGCCTTCGACGGCGCTGTCGACGAACAACGGCGCCTGCTTCTCTTTTTCCACGCGCTTGCTGGGCGCCGATGGCTTCGGCGGCGCTGGGGCAATCACCGGCGGCACCTGCTTCTCACGGTCCGACATGTGTTTGCTCAAGGCTTGCTCGCGTTCGATCAGGCGTTCCTTGACCTTGGCCTGCTCGCGTTTGTCGGTGACGGTCGGCGCCACCACGTCATGGACGCGATCGTCGACTTCACGCAATTGGGCGACCAGTTGCTTGCGTTCGCTGCGGGCGGCCCACCAGCGGTTGGCCGCGCCCTGGAACAATTCGAACAGGTCGAGGGTGATCTTGCCGGTGAGGTCCATCACTTTGAACCACGACAGGTCGGTGAACACCGTCAGGCCAAACAGGAACAACGCGATGAACAACAGCGTACTGCCCTGGATATTCAGGGCGTTCCTGGCCAGATCACCGAGGCTTTCGCCCAAAGCGCCGCCAGCGCCGGCCGGCAGTCCGGTCGCGGCGTGGAAATGAATATGGGCCAGGGCCGCGCCCGACAGCACCAGAAACACCAGGCCGATCAGGCGCCAGGAGAACAGCCAGCCGCTCCACTCCCACTGCTCGTGGCGTTGACGGAAGATTTGATATGCCTTGATCGCCAGCAACAGCGGGAAGATGTAGGCGAAGTAACCCAACACCATGAACAGGATATCGGCGCTGTAGGAGCCGACCGGTCCGCCGAAGTTCTGCACATCGTCGATCTTGCTGTTATGGCTCCAGCCCGGATCGTCCTTGCCGTAGGTCAACAAGGCCATCATCAGGAACAGGCACAAGCCGCCGATGGCGATCAATGCACCTTCCTTGAGCCGGTAGTGCAATTGCTGGCGCCAGAGCGGAACGACTGTTTTTGGTGCTGCGGTGGATTTCTTCAAAACGCTTCTTTTCCTGCGCCCATGGCGCGTCCATCTGTTGAATGACTATAAAAAACTGCCCAATCCAGGCAGGTAAAAAAGTGAACAGGCGTAACTGAGACTACTTTTAACACTACGCTCCGGTTTTTATAAACACGGCGCGCGGCACTTATTTTATTACAAACACTGTAACAGGCAGGCATTGTACGGGTTTGTTCGTCCGATGCCATGCTTGAAAACCAAGGTGTAGCATAGCCAACAGCACATAACGCGCGGTTCAATTTGAGCATGCATTCTCTTTTGTGACAAAGGCTTATGAGGTGTTTTTATGAGCGAAGCGAAGCATTCCCGCCTGATCATTCTGGGTTCCGGCCCTGCCGGTTACAGCGCAGCCGTTTATGCCGCCCGCGCCAACCTCAATCCCGTTGTCATTACCGGCATACAGGCAGGTGGCCAGCTCACCACCACCGTCGAAGTCGACAACTGGCCCGGTGATGTTGAAGGCCTTACCGGCCCGGTGCTGATGGAACGCATGCAAAAACACGCCGAGCGCTTTCACACAGAGATCGTCTACGACCACATTCACACTGCCAAGTTGCAACAGCGCCCGTTCGAACTCATCGGCGACAGCGGCACTTACACCTGTGACGCGCTGATTATCGCCACCGGCGCCTCGGCGCAATACCTGGGGCTGCCATCGGAAGAGACATTTGCCGGCAGAGGGGTTTCAGCTTGCGCGACGTGCGACGGTTTCTTCTACCGCAATCAGGTGGTCGCAGTCGTTGGCGGCGGCAACACGGCAGTTGAAGAAGCGCTGTACCTGTCAAACATCGCCAAGGAAGTTCACCTGATTCACCGGCGCGACAAGTTGCGCTCGGAGAAGATTCTTCAGGACAAGCTCTTCGAAAAAGCCGCCAAAGGCAATATCCGCCTGCACTGGAACCAGAATCTGGATGAAGTGCTGGGTGATGCCAGCGGTGTGACCGGCGCCCGCCTGCGGGACAGCCACACTGGCGAAACCAGTGAATTGCCGCTGACCGGCGTGTTCATCGCTATTGGCCACAAGCCCAACACCGACCTGTTCGAGGGCCAGCTGAAAATGCGTAACGGCTATCTGCTGGTCAAGGGCGGCAGCGAAGGCGATGCTACCAGCACCGAAATCCCGGGCGTGTTCGCCGCCGGTGACGTGGCCGATCACGTTTACCGCCAGGCCGTGACGTCTGCCGGGGCCGGCTGCATGGCCGCGCTGGACGCCGAGAAGTATCTCGACGACATTCCAGTCGTTTGACGGCACACTTCACGGC
>NZ_JBBWCB010000261.1:0-3219 GCF_039888995.1 Pseudomonas rossensis
CAAGCCACAAAAAATGAAGTAGCTACGCCGCGAATGGCCTCCGCGCCAGCATGATTTGATTCCTCCCCACCTCAGACGCCGCCTGTTTGGATAGGTGGGGTTTATGGATCAGTTACGATTAATCAGCAGACCTGAAATTTGCGTAGGAACGCGATTTTCATTCTGGTTATGTACCTCAACCCTGCGCTAAAACGTTTTTACACAGCTTGGGTCGTTTGCTGCCCTACGCGACAGTCACCAGCCAAAAGCAGTCATTCAGAAAACGTGAAAATGTGCCCTATTTAGTCCTCAGCTTGTTAAGCGAACTTCACTGAAGTTGATAGCTGCGAAATTAGTGTTTTGGCTAGGCCAATATAGTTCAAGGCTGCGGACTTGGACGGGTTGAAGTCGTCCATATGTGCTGCTTGATTTCTTAAAGAACGCAGCTCGTTAAACAGTGCCAATCCTTCCGCATTAAGGACCTGAGCCTGTGCCAATGAGCGATACGCATCTAAGATTGGTCGACGCTCTGGGCCTGCCTCATGAAGACCCAGTTCAAGAACTCGTTTGCGAGCGGCAACTTCAACGTGCTGCCAGCCCTCAAGGATTGCGGATCTTGGGTTAACCTCAGCGAGTCTGTATAACTTTTCTTCCATGGGATACAGAGTGTCCGAACCCTTTACGGGGTTCAATTGCTGCTCTGTTGAATCCCGAAGCACCTTCAGTTCGCGCTCGAACTCCGCTTCTAGGGGGCCAGCTTTCACCCGTTTCAACAGAGGTAAAAGTCCCGCTATCTGCGTCCTCAAGAGAACTAGGATGACGATTGAAGAAATTGGCCATGCCAAGGCTTCAGCGATTTTTGTGGTGAATGTTAGCCAATCCATTTTTTAGCAACCTAACGGTCGAATAGGTAGAAGCGATCTCAGATAAGACCTTGGAGGAAGGTACGTTTGTCAGTGCTGCACCGTCCAGCAGTTCATTGTACGAGCGTAAGGTAGTTCCAGCATTGAGTCGATTTTTGTCTGTCGTGACAGGCTGGAATCGGCCGAGGCTGTGTAAAAACGCTTTCGAGCAGGTGCAGCGTTCAAAAACAGAGCAAATATCTCGCTTCTACGTAACCTCCAGGTCTGCTGACTAGCCGAACGCTGGCAGATTTAACGCAGAAGCGAGGACTTCAAAATGGTACGTGCGTTTTTACACAGCCTGGGCCAAAAGCGGCCGTTTGGATTTAGCTCCTAGGGGTTCCGAGCGCCACTTTCCAAAGTGAACATATGGAGACATCTACTTACCGGTCGAAAGCACCTGAAACAATGTGCAGAGTCAGACAAACTAGAGGCATTGATGGTCGATGGTTAGTAACTCCCCTCCAGACCTAAAAAACTTTCAATACGTGCGGTAGCAAGCAGGATACAGATCACTCTCGAATTAAAATTCATTGTGAAATTTGAGAATAGCTATCAGCCTACGACACCTCAATACGACCCCTTTCTTGACAGACCTTTAAATTACTACTAACTCTATAGGAACAGCCATGCTCTCACGCTGAAAGGTCTTCCTCCTACGTCGTACTAAATGAGGGCGAAGCTTTCCGCGCTAGGAAAAAATATCTAATTCATCCATAACGAAAAATGGAGCATGCATCATGGCTGTGGATATAGTTTCGGAAGAGCTGACCGTTTTCAAAGCTGCCACTACACGCATGCGCTGGCTTGTCAATACAGCTTTACTTATATCCGTCCTGATAACACTACATATGTACCTTGCAAATTTCAGCCTCCAAAACCAGCAACTACAAGATATTTATTACAATCGTTTCGTTCTTCAAATCACACCTTATCGAGCATGCCAAGGTACAATATTTAACGAGCTCATGAAGCATCCAGACAACAGTTACGATGAGCGAGAAAAGCTCAAGAACGACATCGTTAATAAAGACGCTGCCTGCTCAGACATATCAAACAAAATACGTAGTTTATTACTATCGACGCCGATGATTGAAATTATCAGAAAATACTCTAGATTGGAGCGCGAATTAACAACAAATGAAAACACTATCTATGATGAAAAGCTTCCTTCACGGTCCATCCCCTTACTAAATATAAATGTACCTGCCAATGACTTCGTTAATGTCATGGCTATGGTGTCGATGTTCATCGTTTTCGGAATATGGATGAACCTTCGCGGCATTCACGCCGCTCTCTTATCGCTCTGCCTTCATGGGGATCTAGACGTTATCAGAGTAGCTCAGCTAAATACAGTGTTCCTTACTTATTCAGAAGCCGGTGGCAATACGTTCGCCAAGAGGGTTCGAGCATTATCGATGTGGCTTCCATTTCTATCAATCTTTACAGCAACGCTGATTGGGTATTGGCCGATACTGCAGCGTAAGATTGAAGGTGCCGGAAACTATATTGGTCTGGACAGCTATGCTGGCTCAGATTTAGTGATAACAGTATTCTTGGCCTTATCAATATTTGTGTCAGGCGTGCACTTTTGGGCTGCCTTAAAATGCTATAAAGTAATCAAGGAGATTGATACTATATTCGAAGCAAAGTTATACGTAAATATGCCAACTCTATCGACGCAGGGGGGCATGAACTAAAAACACGTGGGAAATGCGTGAATACTTCGTATATGCCAGAGTCACGCTGAAAAGTGCTGCTGGCCAGATGCCGCGGGCGAGCCCTATTGTTTTTAGCTGATGCGGCTTGACGCCCTCACGGGGCTGATCTTGAATCATGTTTGCCGCTGGGTTTCCGTGGTCAGCGCGCCCTTTCCGACAGACGCGCCTGGCACTGCTCGAAGCATGTAACCAAACTCGCCGTCGGGCTTCTTTAACCGGCTCCTGCATGCTGGGAAAAAGGATCTGCCATGCCTAATCTGGTTATTTGCTGCGATGGCACCTGGAACACCCCCGACCAACTCGATCAGGGGGTCCCCGCCCCCACCAACGTGGTGCGGCTGTACAATGCCGTAGCTGATTTCGACGCCCAAGGCGCAGCGCAAACTTCCTACTATCACCCCGGCGTCGGCACCAATGGTAATTGGTGGGATAAAGCCGTTGGCGGTGGCACAGGTGCCGGCCTTGACGACAACATTATGAGTGCATATCAGAAGCTCTGTATGCGATCCATGAAGCACACCTACCGTCAGATGCGCTTCCCGTTTACCGTGGCATTTCCGGTGAGCAGTTCCACGGCAGCAATGCTTCATAGTCGGTTACTGACTGCGCATGCGGCA
>NZ_JBBWCB010000262.1:0-3205 GCF_039888995.1 Pseudomonas rossensis
AACACCCCCTCTGGAAAACCTACCTCCTTTTCCTGGCCCCCATGGTCCTCTCCAATTTCCTCCAATCCATGTCGGGCACGATCAACAGCATCTACATCGGCCAAATGCTCGGCACCCAAGCCCTGGCCGCCGTCTCTGGCATGTTCCCCATCGTCTTCTTCTTCATCGCCCTGGTCATCGGCCTCGGCGCGGGTGCTGGCGTGCTCATCGGCCAAGCCTGGGGCGCGCGTGAACCGCATCTGGTGAAAACCATCGCCGGTACAACCTTGCTGTTAGGCGCAATGATCGGCCTGACAGCAGCAGTACTCGGCAGCGTATTCGCAAGGCCAGCCCTGGAAGGCCTGGGTACACCGGCCGACGTTATCGACGACGCCGTGTCCTACGCCCACGTCATGATGTGGATCATGCCGTCGCTCCTGGTCTACGTGCTCTTCACCCAACTGCTGCGCGGGGTGAGCGATACGGTGTCGCCGCTGATTGCGTTGGTGGTGTCGACGTGTATCGGGTTGGCGCTGACGCCGGCGTTGATTCGCGGTTGGTTTGGGCTGCCGATGATGGGGATTCAGAGTGCGGCGTATGCGGGGCTGGCGGGTAACTTGTCGGCGATGGGGTGGCTGGCGTGGCGGTTGATTCGCAAGGGGCATCCGTTGGCGCCGGATCGGGAGATGTTTGCGGCGATGCGCCTGGATCTGGTGATTCTCGGCAAGGTGTTGCGCATCGGGTTGCCGACCGGGTTGCAGATGGTGGTGTTGTCGGTGTCGGAGTTGGTGATTCTGGCGCTGGTGAATCAGCACGGTTCGCAGGCGACGGCGGCGTATGGCGCGGTGACGCAGATCGTCAATTACGTGCAGTTTCCGGCGCTGTCGATTGCGATCACGGCGTCGATCCTCGGGGCTCAGGCGATTGGGGCAGGGCGGCTTGAGCGCATGGGGCCGATTCTGCGCACGGGGCTGTTGATCAATGTGTGCCTGACCGGTGGGTTGGTGGTGTTGGGTTATCTGTTGTCGCACTGGTTGCTGGGGTTGTTCCTCACGGATGATTCCACCCGGGCGAAGGCGGAGCATTTGTTGCACATCATGCTGTGGAGTCTGTTGGTGTTCGGCTTCCAGGCGATTGTCGGCGGCATCATGCGCGCCAGCGGCTCGGTGCTGGTGCCGATGGCGATTTCAATTATTTGTGTGGTCGGGGTGCAGTTGCCGGTGGCGTATGTGCTGGACGGGCACTTCGGGTTGCAGGGTGTGTGGATGGCGTTTCCGGTGGCGTATCTGGGGATGCTGGTGTTGCAGACGGCGTATTACAAGATGGTCTGGCAGCATCAGAAGATCGAGCGGTTGGTGTAGGCGGGCGGACTTGCTGTCGGCCACCTTCAGACTGACAATTCAGAGTGACTGTGTGATGCGAACCGACAGGCGTGATCGCCTGAGGAGGTTTTCAAATGAGTCTCTCATCGCCCACCATCCTGCAGGACCGGGCAGCAGCCGGGCGACGGCTGGTGGAACCGCTGCTCAAATACGCTCATCGCCCCGATGTCATCGTCCTCGCCTTGCCCCGTGGCGGTGTGCCGGTGGCTTATGAAGTGGCCGCGGCACTGGACGTTCGTCTGGACCTGATGCTGGTGCGCAAGCTGGGTGTTCCGTCTCATCAAGAGTTCGCCATGGGCGCCATCGCCAGCGGCGGCATCCAAATCCTCAATGAACATGCGCTGCGGGTTCACCCGATTGACCCGGCCACGTTCGATGACGTGGTCGCACGGGAAACCCGGGAGCTGCTACGCCGCGAGAAGGTTTACCGGGGAACGCGCGCGCCTGTGCAACTCAAGGATCAGGTCGTGATCCTGATCGACGACGGCCTGGCGACAGGCGCCTCGATGATGGCGGCGATCCACGCGGTGCGTGCGCAAGCGCCGTCTCGCATCGTCGTCGCTGTGCCGGTGGCGCCGATTGAGACGGCGGAGGCGCTGCGCAGCGAGGTGGATGAGCTGATATGCCCGATCATTCCTGACTGGATGATGTCGATCAGCCGTTGGTACATGGACTTTACCCAGACCTCGGATGCCGAGGTCATCAAGCTGTTGCAGCGGGCGTGGCAGCGAGAGTCCAGCTCCGCGCAGCAGCACTCCGGTCATAATTGACAAAGATCAGAGCCCTCACTGGATAACGCGTTGCCCGGCGTGCTTCACTCAGCGTTCTCGAGTCAAGGATTCTTCCAAACAGAGAAGGCCGGGAAACTGTACCCGCCGCTACCTGGAGCAAATGATGAGTGCTATCACCCCCGCAGTTCTTGAAGATCTCGCCCCGCAAGGCGTCCTTCGCGCTGCGATCAATTTCGGTAATCCGGTATTGGCTCAGCAGGGCCAGGATGGATCGCCACAAGGCGTCTCCGTCGCATTGGCCAAGGCACTGGCGCAAGAGCTTGGCGTGCGTCTGGACATGGTGACGTTCGACGCCGCCGGTAAAGTGTTTGCCGCACTGGAGGAGGGGGCCTGGAACCTTGCGTTCCTTGCCATCGAGCCCGTGCGCGAGCAACAGATCGCGTTCAGTGCGCCCTACGTGATCATTGAAGGCACTTACCTGGTAGCGGCCGATTCGCCCTTTGTGGCCGTCGAAGATCTCGATCAGCCAGGATTGCGTCTGGCGGTTGGCAAGGGCGCGGCCTATGACCTGTTCCTCGCGCGCACCTTGAAACACGCGCAGCTGGCGCGGGCGGAAACCTCCGTCGCTGCAGTCGACCTGTTCTTCGACAAGGACCTGGATGCCGCGGCGGGCGTGCGCCAACCGTTGCAGAAAGTAGCCGATGCGGACCCGCGTTATCGCGTGCTTGAAGGGGCCTTCACGGCCATCCGCCAGGCGATGGCTGTGCCTCGAGATCGAGAGGCAGGTGCTGCTTATGTGAGGGCATTTGTGGAGCGCAAAAAAGCCGAAGGCTTCGTGCACGCGGCACTGAAGGCCAGCGGTCAGGCGGATGTCACGGTGGCGCCGTAGGCTGCGATCTTTTGATCCGCTGATATTGACTCTGTCCCAAGGGACAGAGCCTAAGGTCGTCCTCGCCAAAATGGATGTTTATTCAAGCGAGGGGGGCAGTTGTATGAGTCAGTTATGTCTGGTCACAGGGGCCAATGGGCATTTGGGCAATACCTTGGTCAGAGCCTTGCTCGATCAGGGTTACCGAGTCCGCGCCGGGGTTCGTGATGTGAACGATTCGGCAG
>NZ_JBBWCB010000263.1:0-3030 GCF_039888995.1 Pseudomonas rossensis
TTTCCAATACCTGAGTGACCGTTCGGATGCGGTGGTCAGCCATGGCTTGCAGAACGTCGAGTGGGGCTTGGGTATCGATGAGCAGGGAGGCCGGGATCAGGTCGATTCCGGTGAGGGGCATGTATCTTTCCATAGGTGAAACTCCGAATCAGATTGATGGGGACTGATCCGATCTGCAGGTCGCCAAACCTGGTCGCTTTGTGGGCGACGGGGTGACTATAGATTTTATCGCTTCATGGGGATAGGAGCGATTTCCGAGGTTGCTGTAGGACCGGTATGGAAAGCAGGGGGGATATTGGAGAGCACTTAGGCTCCCCAAAAAAACGCAGCATCGCGGTCGTTCAAGGCAGTCAGCTTTCACCGAAAGTAGTCTTTGGCGAACGGCCGGTATCGACCGAGGCTGTGTAAAAACGTTTTCGAGCGCGACAGGTACTCAAAACCAGACTGGAAATCGCGCTTCTGCGCGAAATCCACATCTGCTGACGTGCCGATAAATTTCAGATTTAACGTAGACGCGCTTACTTCAATTTTGGCGAAGCGTTTTTACACACTCTGGACCCATAGCCGCCCGTCACGGGATGCAGCAATCGGCCAGTAGCAGTCGTTCCCTCGCGTTAGGATTGATACAGAAAGCTGCCATGAGTAGCGATCGAGTCTGTAGATTTAGTGACGTCGGAGCTATAAGGGGCCCCGACGCATTCGGTTCGCTTCGTCGCCCGGGGGTGGAGCAGAGGTAATCGTTCCCTCATCTGAGATGCGACTCAAGCGGTCACTCCGCGCTCGCGGCCCCACCGCATTCGCCACTAAGCCGGCTCTCCTATTACGGCATGGAAATCCTGTACTCGGCGAGCTTGGCCTTGTGCTCCTCCAGCACGTACTTCTTGTTGGCGATCTGTGAGAACTTCATGAAGTCGGCCTTGGCATCGTCCCTGCCTCCCAAATGGTCGTACGCGATCCCGCGCGCATAATAGGCCCAGGCATAGTCCGGCTGGCGCTGAAGGCCGGTGCTGAATGCTTCAGCGGCCTCTCGGTACTGACCCAGGTCTGTCAGCGCGAGGCCCAGATGATAGTAGGTCGGCATGTTGAAGCCGGAACCCTTTCCGGCTTCTCCCATCCCGTTGTCAAGGTTGTACTGCACGAGTTCAAGGGCTTTTTTCGGGTTGCCAGCGTCGCGATACATGGCGCTCAAGTCCAGGTTGGTGCGCGGATCAGGCTTGACCGCCAGTTGCATGGATTTTTCCTTGGCGGCCACGGCTTCGGGAAAGTGCTTGAGGTTGCTGTAGGCGTCGGCCTGCACCGCGTAAATCAAACTTTGCAGCGAGGCGGGCAGCGTATTTTTCTGCAGGCATAGATCACCTTCCTGCAGCACCAGAGGGTAGTTTTCGGCTTTGGACGCCTTAAACTGATTAGCGCAGTGGACAAGGTTGGCTTTTTGCGGGTTCTGCATCCCTGCACAACCTGTGAGGATGACGGAGCAGGCGATCAGTGCGGGCCAGCGAGTATTCATGATAAGCATCCTTGTCAGTCGAGCAGATGAGCGTTGAGGTCAGGGCGATAGACCTGCAACAGCGGCGCGGTCACGGTGCCTTGTAGCGAGCAGAACACGGTGGTGTGTCCCGCGAGCGGCGGTGTCGTGTCGCCCGTGTCGACGATCAGCACGCGGTCTACGAAACCAAACGGCGTGGCGACGCCGGGGCCGGTCAGTTCTTCGGTGCGCCATTGGCCGATCGGGTCACCGACGCGGCGAATTTCGGCGCGGGTAATGGCTTTGCCCTGACTGACAAAGCGTGCGTTGTCAACGATCAGCGGCTTGAGTTTTACGGCCACCTCTTGCGGCAAGCCATCGGCTACGAAACCCCAGAACAGAAAATTGCCGACGTTCTTGATGGTTTCGGCCTGGTTGTAATAGCCGACCATACGCACGCCGTTAACGATCAGGGGCGTTTCGAAGTGTTGGTAAGTGCCACCTTCCTGCAGCGGACTCATGATGGTCGGTGCCTTGACCGAGCCGTAGTCACTCAGGCGCAAGGTTCCTGCTGGCAGGCGGGCATCGCGCAGGCTCTCGAAGAAATGCGCATCGCAACGAGAGAATTCAGTCAGCAGTTGTTCGGGCGTGGTGACGGTCTGGGCTTGGGCAGTGCAGGCGGCGCCGACGGCGAGCAAAGCAACGCCGGAAAAAAGAGAGCGGAACATTAAAATCATCCGTGAAGTGGGAACGAAGGCTGTCGGCTGGTGAGTCGGGAACTTTAGCAATACGGGCCTGCGGGAGAAGGCCAGCTTCTCTTTTTGGCTGAAAGCAGGCATGGATCGAACGTCCGCTTCTGGCCGATTCTGTTGAAAAAGTCGGTCCGCCCAAACGACCTGATCATTGCCTGGTGAAAACGCCTTTTTTGCACGCTGCTACGTGAAATCTGAGTCCCCGATGCCTCTGCCGAGAGTAAAGATTTCAATCTCGGACGCATACTTTTCTGCCGCGGAAACTATGGCCGACTTTTTCAACAGAATCGGCCGAAACCAGTCTGTCGGGATTGCTTGCATTCCGAATTGCGCGGAGCCGATGGGGCAAAAATGGGGCAACTCATACGCCAATCAATGCCAGTTATGCGTTTATGCATGCTCGATGAAAGTGCTGCAAACCCCAGTAAGGGCGGGCGTTTCGTCTCCGTTACCGTTAATACTCGAGCACAATTGGCGTGTGCGGGTGGTGTCCCTCCATACATTTCTGGTTACAGCTGGTGAGTTAAGCTGCCGAGCTTCATAAGACTGTAATTGCTGAAATGCTCGGATCAGCTCGTCTGTGAATAATAGCCCCATGAGCAAGTTCCTTCATCGAGGTTACGGAATGACATTCTCCAGGTGCGTTTTGCAAGGGGAGTAAAGATGTTCTCGAGTAAATATTGGCGAAAGCTGACATCGTCCATACTCTCTAAATCTTCGAAATGGGAGCGCGTTAGCGTCAGCTCCCTAGCGTAGAATTTGCAAACCGCGATCGCACCCGAGACGGACCCTCAATGCAAACCCCCGCCACCC
>NZ_JBBWCB010000264.1:0-2887 GCF_039888995.1 Pseudomonas rossensis
GCGCGGAACTACTTAAAACGTCACGGAGAACCACACTATGAGCACTGATGGTGCTTTGAGTCGAAGCCGTCTGCTGCCGAGCCTGCTCGGTATCCTGCTTCTGCTAATAGGCCTGGCCATGCTGGCCGGGGGGATCAAGCTGAGCATGCTCGGCGGCTCGCTGTATTACCTGCTGGCCGGTATCGGCCTGGCGCTGACCGGGGGGCTGCTGATCGCTGCCCGCCGCGCTGCACTGGGCCTCTACGCGCTGGTGCTGTTCGCCAGCACCGTTTGGGCCTTGTGGGAAGTCGGCCTCGATTGGTGGCAACTGGTGCCGCGTCTGGCCATGCTGTTTGCGCTGGGCATCGTCATGTTGCTGCCGTGGTTCCGCCGTCCACTGTTGCTCACTGGCCCTGCGCCGATGGGCACCGGCGCACTGAGCGTGGCCGTGGTGCTGGCGGGCGTTGCTGCGCTGGCCAGCCAATTCACCAATCCGGGTGAAATCAAAGGCCAACTGGACCGCGACAGCGTACCGGGCATGACCAACACCGCCCCGGCCATGCCCGACGGTGACTGGAACTCCTACGGCCGCAGCGCTCACGGCGATCGTTACTCACCACTGACACAGATCACCCCGCAGAACGTGAACAAGCTCGTTCCGGCCTGGACCTACCGCACCGGCGACCTGCCTGGGCCGAACGACCCGGGTGAAACCACTGCCGAAAACACCCCGCTGAAAGTCAACGGCATGCTCTACGTCTGCACGCCGCACAGCCAGGTGATCGCGCTGGACCCGGACACTGGCAAGGAAATCTGGCGTTTCGATCCGAAGCTCTCCACGCAAAACGCGGCGAACTTCAAGGGTTGGGCGCACATGACCTGCCGTGGCGTGACGTATCACGATGACGCCGCTTACGCGTCCGAGCAAAGCCCGACGGGCACTGCCAGCCCTGCGCCGGTCAGCAGCGTCTGTCCACGCCGGATCTTCCTGCCGACTGCCGACACCCGTCTGATCGCCCTCGACGCCGACACCGGCAAGATGTGCGAAGACTTTGGTGACAAGGGCCAGGTTGATCTGCGCGCCAACATCGGCGGCTTCACTGCCGGCGGTTACTACTCCACCTCACCTCCAGCGGTCACTAAAGACCTGGTGGTGATTGGCGGCCACGTCACCGACAACGTCTCTACCGACGAGCCTAGCGGCGTGATCCGCGCGTTCGACGTGCACACCGGCAAACTGGTGTGGAACTGGGACAGTGGCAACCCGGACGACACCACGCCGATTGCCGAAGGCAAGGTCTACACCCGCAACTCGCCGAACATGTGGTCCATGTTCGCCGTCGATGAAAAACTCGGCATGCTTTACCTGCCGATGGGCAACCAGACCCCGGACCAGTTCGGTGGCGATCGCACGCCAGAATCGGAACTGCATGCCGCCGGCCTGACCGCCCTCGACATCGCCACCGGCCAAGTGCGCTGGCACATGCAGTTCACCCACCATGACCTGTGGGACATGGACGTCGGTGGCCAGCCAACCCTGATGGACCTGAAAACCGCAGACGGTGTGAAACCAGCGGTACTCGCGTCCACCAAGCAAGGCAGCATCTACGTGCTGGACCGCAGCACCGGCAAGCCGATCGTGCCGATCAACGAAGTGCCTGTACCGCAGGGCTCGGTGGAAGGTGATCACACCTCGCCAACCCAACCGAAATCCGACCTGAACCTGATGCCGCCGCCGCTGCAAGAGCGCGACATGTGGGGCGTCACCCCGTTCGACCAACTGATCTGCCGGATCGACTTCAAATCCATGCGCTACGACGGCCCGTTCACGCCGCCATCGCTGCAAGGTTCGATCGTGTATCCAGGCAACTTCGGCGTGTTCGACTGGGGCGGCATCTCGGTTGACCCGGTGCGTCAGATTGCTTTCATGAACCCGGACTACATGGCGTTCAAATCGAAAATGATCCCGGCCGCCGAAATCGCTGCCCAAGGCCCGCGTAAAAGCGAAACCGAAGGCGTGCAGCCAAACAAAGGCGCGCCATACGGCGTCATCCTCGAACCCCTGCTCTCGCCATTGGGCCTGCCGTGCCAGGCGCCAGCCTGGGGTTATGTGGCGGCGGTCGACCTGACCACCAGCAAAATCATCTGGAAACACAAAAACGGCACCGTGCGCGACAGCTCGCCGGCTCCGATCCCGCTGAGCATGGGCGTGCCTAGCCTGGGCGGCACCTTCACCACTGCCGGTGGCGTTGGTTTCCTGAGCGGCACCCTCGACCAGTACCTGCGCGCCTACGACGTGAAAAACGGCAAGCAGTTGTGGGAAGGCCGCCTGCCAGCCGGCGCGCAAACCACGCCGATGACCTACACCGGCAAGGACGGCAAGCAATACGTGCTCGTTGTTGCGGGCGGTCATGGGTCGCTGGGCACCAAGCAGGGTGACTACGTGATTGCGTACAAACTGTCCGAGTAAGTTTTAGCGGCGGTTAAAGGAAAGGCGACTCCTGTGATGGAGGTCGCCTTTTTTTGTGGCCGCTGGATTTCCCGTCACACCGCACATCCCCTGTGGGAGCGAGCTTGCTCGCGATGGCTGTTTAACATTCAATATCAATGTCGGCTGACACTCCGTCATCGCGAGCAAGCTCGGCTCCCACAGTGGAACGGTGTACATCTGCGCGTGATTGGTCGGCTGTCAGGCCGCCATCGCAGCGATGCGGCGCCCCCCCGCCCCTCACCACTCAACAGGCCGAGCGTTAGCTCGCCTGCAGCTTGTGATCTTGATCCACCCGGCGAAACCGCCAGCCGCCGTTACCGCAGAAACGGATATGTACACAACCAACAGCAACATGGTCGGCCCAAAGGCCGCCAAGTCAAACACACCTGTCAAAACCCTGAACACACACCCAGAAAT
>NZ_JBBWCB010000265.1:0-2863 GCF_039888995.1 Pseudomonas rossensis
AAGGACCCTGAACTGGTCAACAATCCTGAGGTTTATCCGCCTCAGGCAGTCCTCGACAAGCTCTACATTTCGACCACCCCGCCCCAGGCAATCATGCGTTTGATGACCCGTTCCTGGAGCAAAGTGAAGTCCAACCAATGAACCAGTACAGCAACGAACATGCTCGCTCCTATTACGCGGCGTCAGCCAATGGAATGGCGCCCTACCCTACACTGGCCGCGGACCTTGAGGCCGATGTCTGTGTGATCGGCGGCGGCTTTACCGGCGTTAACACTGCGATCGAACTGGCGCAGCGCGGACTCTCGGTGATTTTGCTGGAGGGCCGACGGATCGGCTGGGGTGCCAGCGGACGCAACGGGGGTCAGTTGATCCGCGGTATCGGCCATGACGTCAGCGGTTTTGCCCGTCATGTCGGTGAAGAAGGCGTGCGCTACCTTGAGCGTGCGGGCGTCGAGTCGGTAGCGCTCGTGGGCAACCGCATTCGTGAACACGGGATTGATTGCGACCTGCGCTGGGGGTTCTGTGAACTGGCCAATACTAAAGCGCAGTTCGCGGCGTTCAAGGCTGAGCAGCAAGGCCTTGCCGAATCGGGTTACGCCCACGAAACCCGACTCGTCGGGCCGGAGCAGATCCGGCAGCAGGTGGTGAACTCAGGCGTGTATGCCGGTGGTCTCGTCGATATGGGCTCGGGTCACTTGCACCCGCTCAATCTTGTTCTTGGCGAAGCGCTATTGGCGCAATCCTTAGGGGTGCAGATCTTCGAGCAAAGCCCGGTGCTGGAGTTGATCCATGGCAGCACGGTGCAGGTTCGCTGTGCCGGCGGCACGGTGCGCGCCGGCAGTCTGGTGCTGGCGTGCAACGCTCACCTGGAAGAGCTCGAACCGAAACTGAGCGGCAAGGTTCTCCCGGCGGGCAGCTACATCATCGCCACCGAGCCGTTGGCGCCCGAACAGGCAGCGCAATTGATCCCGCAAAATCTGGCGCTCTGCGACCAGAAAGTCGGCCTGGATTACTACCGGCTCTCGGCAGATCGACGTTTGCTGTTCGGCGGCGCCTGTCATTATTCCGGGCGTGATCCGGCGGACATCGAAGCTTACATGCGCCCGCATATGCTCAAGGTCTTCCCGCAACTGGCCAACGTGCGCATCGACTATCAATGGGGCGGCAAGATTGGCATCAGCGCCAATCGCTTCCCACAGGTCGGGCGCTTGAGCCAGCATCCCAACGTGTTTTACGCCCAGGGTTACTCCGGTCATGGCCTGAACGTGACCCACTGGTGCGCAAAGCTGTTGGGCGAAGCGATCCACGTCGGACACAGTCAGGGCTTTGACGTGTTCAGCGCCGTGCCGCACATGACCTTTCCCGGTGGGCCTATGCTGCGCTCTCCACTGCTGGCCCTCGGCATGTTCTGGTATCGCCTGCGCGAACTGCTCGGCTGACCGCCCTCCTACCTTCGATCAAACGCCATTCCCCTGTAGGAGCTGCCGAAGGCTGCGATCTTTTGACCTTGATCTTTAAGATCAAAAGATCGCAGCCTTCGGCAGCTCCTACAGGAGATCACCGTCCGTCCGCATCCCATTGAACAGCCTTTTAATTTGCTCAATCGCTAGGCGCTTCTATATTGAGGGAGTGCTCTGACTTCCCTGCGTCCTGGCGAGTGCAGCCTATGGCTACGACTGACCCACTGATCATCTGCGAGCACTGCGACTGTGTGTATGAAAAAGTCACGCTCGCCAAACATCAGAAAACCCTGTGTATGCGCTGCGGCGGCGTGCTTCAGCGCTATAACGGCCTGTCGGTGGAGCAGCGACTGGCCTTGACCTTCACCGCCGCGGTGCTGTGGATTTTCGCCAATTTCTATCCGGTCATGAGCATCAGCCTAAAGGGCCTGAAAAACAGCGCGACATTGTGGGATTCAGTGCTGGCCCTGAGTCATGGCCCGATCACGTTCATTGCCATGGTGGCGGCGATTGCCATCATCATCGCGCCGATTTTTCAGCTACTCCTGCTGATCTGGGTCCTCAGCTTCGCCCTCGGCTCCCGACGCTCGCCCGGTTTCAGATTCTGCATGCGCTGGCTGGAAACCCTTCGGCCCTGGAGCATGCTGGAAGTGTGCTTGCTGGGGGCCATGGTGGCGGTGTTCAAACTCGCAGGATTACTCGATGTGCTGCCGGGTATCGGCCTGTTTGCCCTGGCTGTCCTCAGCCTGATGATGATCCGCCTTGCCGGGCGCGATATCCGTGATCTGTGGGACATCCTATGAACACACCACCGACTGCCAGTGAACTCAACCTGTGCTTGTGTCACAGCTGCGGCCTGGCCTGTGACATGACCGATGAGCCTCACGAATGCGAACGCTGCGGCGCGCCGCTGCATCGGCGCAAGATCAACTCCCTGACCCGGACCTGGGCCTACCTGCTGACATCGCTGGTGTTTTATATCCCGGCCAATCTGCTGCCGGTGATGAACACCACCATGCTCGGCAGTGGCGCCGACAGCACGATCATGAGCGGCGTACTGGAGTTCTGGCAGCATGGCGCCTGGGACATCGCCCTCATCATTTTCATCGCCAGCATCGCGGTGCCGGGCATCAAATTCGTCGCCCTGACGTTGCTGCTGGTCACCGTGCAGCGCAACAGCCAATGGGCGCGCAAGGAAAGATCAAAGCTTTACCGTTTCGTCGAACTGATCGGCTATTGGTCGATGCTCGACGTGATTGTTGTCGCGCTGGTAGCCGCGCTGGTGAAGTTCCAGGCGTTGGGCGATATCGAACCGCGCGTGGGCATTCTGTTTTTCGGCCTGGTGGTGGTCTTCACCATGCTATCGGCGATGAGTTTCGACCCGCGCATGATCTGGGATAAAG
>NZ_JBBWCB010000266.1:0-2799 GCF_039888995.1 Pseudomonas rossensis
GAAGCCGAAGACGGCTTCCTCGAATAGGCCTGATACATAGATGCAACGGGGCGGCGGTTTTTCAAAAGCGGGTAGACAGTGGGGGCGAGTCCATACATAGCAGCTGGCGAAGCCTGCGTCCGACTGCGCAGCAGTCGCCACCCCAAAGCTCACGGCACATCAGGCAAAACGCAAAACGGCGGAAACACTTCCGCCGTTAATCGTCGTGCAACAACCCCGAACTGTACTCGCCGAAGCTGTTGCCGAGCGCACTGCCATGGAAATTCATCTTATTGGGGTTGTTGGTAGGCCCCGGACCAAAACCGGCAGACGGCAGGGTGGCTTCCGAATATTCGCTATGGGTGCCTGCACCCGAACAGGCGCTCAATAGCAACGCACCGGAGATCAGAGCGACTTTAAAGAGGTTCGAGATCATTTTTCAGTTCCCTGTGGGTTGGAAGCGCGGTGACCTTAGGGAGTCATCCTATGCCGCATGCCCGCCGGGAATTATGAAACTTTGCTGGGTGACAGCGTTGGTTCAGGTAGTGATTGCTTGAGGCAAAAAAGGGCGTTCTCCGGACAAACTGTTAAAAGAGCAACGTCCTACACGACTCTGGGAATTGTCCGTACACTTGTCCATTGCTGTGCTTTTGTCACGAGGCCTATAGTCCACCCAACGCCAAAATGGCGTGTCGGGTTTGGCGACTCGATGGCAATTGAACTGAAACCTTCGAGCATTTCCGGAGCGTTTCGGAACGCATTTAGCTGCCTGTTTTATGGTGGCTGTGCGCGGGAGACCTTAGGGTCTGCCGGTTTCTCCATTGCCCGGTTCGCCAACCCGCGTACGGCTACCACCCATTCGTTTGGCGACGATTGAGTAGTAGTTCTTCTCAATTAATGGAGCTTCACATGAAAGACTTTATGGCTTTAACCAGCAACGCCGACGACCTTCCCTCGCTGTATGTAAACACCACCCAACCGCTGCACTCACTGCTTAGCACCGCACGCTACCGAATTGGCGCGGTAACGCAGATCCTGGAAAACCTCGCAATGCGCGGCGACATCACCACGGACTCGGTGATCCTCAGCGACTTCGCAATGCTTTGCTGCATACCCTTGCGCGATGGCTGTGATGTGCTGGATGTCGTTGCCAGACGTATGGATGCTGAACCGTCCTGACGTCACAAAGGGGCGCCCTTCTCGGACGCCCCTTCGGATTCATGGAAGCTGGCAGCAAAAACACGCTCCGTGTACCGCCTTTTGCGGTTTGCCCGGATACCATCAATCACATAAGCTGGTCAGCATGAATACACATCCTTCCGAGGCTCCGATGGCCACCACTAAAAAAACCGACAAGCCACGCAGAAAGGTCCATAGAGAACTGACGTTCCTGGATGTTCGGGAAGCAGCGCGTGATGGGCAGAAAGTATTCGATACGTTTGTGATCACTGGCAAGCTCCCCATTACAAAGTAGGCCTGGATGCCGGCAGTCAAAATTGCTGCAGTCTTTCAAAAAGTAAAACACTGGAAAACAATTGCCGCACAGTTCTACAACTATAAATTGTTCGGCGATCTGCCTGCCATTTTCGGTAGAGACGAAAAGCTCGACCTGAGCGACATGCATCATATTCATCTCGCAAGTACAGAAGAGACACAGAGCCGCTGGGCAAAAATCAGTCGTCAGTATTATCGAACCGCACTGGTCGATGATCCTGACAATGACTTCTGGCTCATCTATGCCTACGACGACTTCAGGGATGAATACCTGTTGCTTGCGGTTACGGGGCCGGATGCTCACAATCGCAAGGAATGGGGTTCGTTCCTTCGGACGGTGCGTAGCGATATCGTAGGGCCCTGGATTGTTGGAAAGCTCGACTTCCCTGATTTGGACGACCTTTGAACTGCGCAGAAAAAAACTGGTGATTGGCCGGCTTTTTGCTCCTCGCCGCAGCCAAGCAAACTCGGAAAAATAAATCAGTCCCCTTTTCTGCTATTGAGTCGTTCCACATGGTTGTCGCTCGCTACATCTTGCTGTTCCTAGGGTCGTCCGCCGGGTTGAGGTAGGTGATCCCCCAAGGCCCCGTGCCGTGGAGTTGGAGCACAGTTTCCTGTTCTCGACTGGCGCCGTACATCGACATGCCGACGGGAATGATCAGGGTGTCCCCCGGGTTATAGGCTTTGGCCCGTGCCGAATCGAATTTGTCTCCGGTGGCGAAGTAGAAGGTGCCCGAGATAACGGTTACGCGCTCGGTCACGGGATGGGTATGCACGCCGATTTTCGTATTTGCCGGCAGCTTCAAGCGCAGGGTGAAGGGCTCGGCGGCTTTCAGGTCACCTTCAATCACTGCAATCATCGCGCCGGGCCCCACCGACGGCGCAGCTGTCCACTTGAGTTCGGATGGGGTGGCGGTAATCAAACCCGCTCCCTCGGCCTGGGCGGCAGATGCCAGGAAGGCTGCGCTAAGCAAGGCCAGCGAAACAGCGACAGCTTTGTGGGAGCGCATCATGGTTTCCTCGTGTTTGGGGACTGTGGGTGTATCGCAGCAGAGGCAAACATAACTTCAACACACGGTATTAATGATGACGGTAGCCGAATGTTGTAGCGCCGATATAACCAATGTGAACAGCCCTATAACGCAATGGTCTGGACTTGATACTTTTCGGAAAAATGAGGACAGACTTATTTACTCATAGCGATCCAGTCAATTTCCTCCCATGCCGTTGCTCAGATTTCCTGAACAATCACAGTAAGCCTCACCTAAGCCCCGCAACCCCAATCCTGATAAACTCCCCACCTCTCAGCCCCACCCATCTCAGAAC
>NZ_JBBWCB010000267.1:0-2788 GCF_039888995.1 Pseudomonas rossensis
ACGATTCGATCTTCTCGGTCGAAAGCGGTGTAAAAGAGGTGTTGACAGCAGCGAGTAACGCTGTAGAATTCGCCTCCCGCTAACGAGAGATCGGAAGCGCAAGTGGTTGAAGTTGCAAAGGAAACTTTGAAAACTTCGAAAAATAACCGCTTGACAGCAACAGAGGCTGCTGTAGAATGCGCGCCTCGGTTGAGACGAAAGATCTTAACCAACCGCTCTTTAACAACTGAATCAAGCAATTCGTGTGGGTGCTTGTGGAGTCAGACTGATAGTCAACAAGATTATCAGCATCACAAGTTACTCCGCGAGAAATCAAAGATGTAACCAACGATTGCTGAGCCAAGTTTAGGGTTTCTTAAAAACCCAAAGATGTTTGAACTGAAGAGTTTGATCATGGCTCAGATTGAACGCTGGCGGCAGGCCTAACACATGCAAGTCGAGCGGCAGCACGGGTACTTGTACCTGGTGGCGAGCGGCGGACGGGTGAGTAATGCCTAGGAATCTGCCTGGTAGTGGGGGATAACGCTCGGAAACGGACGCTAATACCGCATACGTCCTACGGGAGAAAGCAGGGGACCTTCGGGCCTTGCGCTATCAGATGAGCCTAGGTCGGATTAGCTAGTTGGTGAGGTAATGGCTCACCAAGGCGACGATCCGTAACTGGTCTGAGAGGATGATCAGTCACACTGGAACTGAGACACGGTCCAGACTCCTACGGGAGGCAGCAGTGGGGAATATTGGACAATGGGCGAAAGCCTGATCCAGCCATGCCGCGTGTGTGAAGAAGGTCTTCGGATTGTAAAGCACTTTAAGTTGGGAGGAAGGGCATTTACCTAATACGTAAGTGTTTTGACGTTACCGACAGAATAAGCACCGGCTAACTCTGTGCCAGCAGCCGCGGTAATACAGAGGGTGCAAGCGTTAATCGGAATTACTGGGCGTAAAGCGCGCGTAGGTGGTTTGTTAAGTTGGATGTGAAATCCCCGGGCTCAACCTGGGAACTGCATTCAAAACTGACAAGCTAGAGTATGGTAGAGGGTGGTGGAATTTCCTGTGTAGCGGTGAAATGCGTAGATATAGGAAGGAACACCAGTGGCGAAGGCGACCACCTGGACTGATACTGACACTGAGGTGCGAAAGCGTGGGGAGCAAACAGGATTAGATACCCTGGTAGTCCACGCCGTAAACGATGTCAACTAGCCGTTGGGAGCCTTGAGCTCTTAGTGGCGCAGCTAACGCATTAAGTTGACCGCCTGGGGAGTACGGCCGCAAGGTTAAAACTCAAATGAATTGACGGGGGCCCGCACAAGCGGTGGAGCATGTGGTTTAATTCGAAGCAACGCGAAGAACCTTACCAGGCCTTGACATCCAATGAATCTGCTAGAGATAGCGGAGTGCCTTCGGGAACATTGAGACAGGTGCTGCATGGCTGTCGTCAGCTCGTGTCGTGAGATGTTGGGTTAAGTCCCGTAACGAGCGCAACCCTTGTCCTTAGTTACCAGCACGTAATGGTGGGCACTCTAAGGAGACTGCCGGTGACAAACCGGAGGAAGGTGGGGATGACGTCAAGTCATCATGGCCCTTACGGCCTGGGCTACACACGTGCTACAATGGTCGGTACAGAGGGTTGCCAAGCCGCGAGGTGGAGCTAATCCCAGAAAACCGATCGTAGTCCGGATCGCAGTCTGCAACTCGACTGCGTGAAGTCGGAATCGCTAGTAATCGCGAATCAGAATGTCGCGGTGAATACGTTCCCGGGCCTTGTACACACCGCCCGTCACACCATGGGAGTGGGTTGCACCAGAAGTAGCTAGTCTAACCTTCGGGAGGACGGTTACCACGGTGTGATTCATGACTGGGGTGAAGTCGTAACAAGGTAGCCGTAGGGGAACCTGCGGCTGGATCACCTCCTTAATCGACGACATCAGCTGCTCCATAAGCTCCCACACGAATTGCTTGATTCATTGAAGAAGACGATAAGAAGCAGCCCTAACAGGTTGTAGCTTAGTTGGTTGGAGCGCACCCCATGCTCTGTGGTAAAGAGCAGGGTGAGGTCGGCCTTAAAGCTCGAAATTGGGTCTGTAGCTCAGTTGGTTAGAGCGCACCCCTGATAAGGGTGAGGTCGGCAGTTCGAATCTGCCCAGACCCACCAATTTTGTGTGGGAACCTGTAGAAATACGGGGCCATAGCTCAGCTGGGAGAGCGCCTGCCTTGCACGCAGGAGGTCAACGGTTCGATCCCGTTTGGCTCCACCACTACTGCTTCTGTTTGTTGAAAGCTTAGAAATGAGCATTCCATCGTGACGATGGTGAATGTTGATTTCTAGTCTTTGGATTAGATCGTTCTTTAAAAATTTGGGTATGTGATAGAAAGATAGACTGGACCACACTTTCACTGGTGTGGGATCAGGCTAAGGTAAAATTTGTGAGTTAAATTGCGAATTTTCGGCGAATGTCGTCTTCACAGTATAACCAGATTGCTTGGGGTTATATGGTCAAGTGAAGAAGCGCATACGGTGGATGCCTTGGCAGTCAGAGGCGATGAAAGACGTGGTAGCCTGCGAAAAGCTTCGGGGAGTCGGCAAACAGACTTTGATCCGGAGATGTCTGAATGGGGGAACCCAGCCATCATAAGATGGTTATCTTAAGCTGAATACATAGGCTTAAGAGGCGAACCAGGGGAACTGAAACATCTAAGTACCCTGAGGAAAAGAAATCAACCGAGATTCCCTTAGTAGTGGCGAGCGAACGGGGACTAGCCCTTAAGTGGCTTTGAGATTAGCGGAACG
>NZ_JBBWCB010000268.1:0-2716 GCF_039888995.1 Pseudomonas rossensis
GTCGGCGGTACTCAGTACCAGGCCGGTGAAACCGCGACCATCGCCAATGTCGGTACCCTGGTGATCGGAACGAACGGCGCCTACACCTTCACTCCGGCCGCCAACTACAACGGCACGGTACCGACAGTCAGCTACATCGTCACCGACGGTTCCGGCAGCAATGTCACTTCGACCCTGAACATCAGCGTTACCCCGGTCGATGACCAAAGCGTCCTGACTGCGGATACCAACACTGTCGATGAAGACCACGTTGCAACCGGTAACGTGCTCGGCAATGACAGCGATGTCGACAATGCTCTGAGTGTCGCGACATTCACCGTCCAAGGCGTCACCGGTTCCTTTACCGCGGGTCAAGTCGCGACTATCGCCGGCGTCGGCACTGTGACTATCGCCGCCAACGGCGATTACAGTTTCACCCCCACGGCGAACTGGAATGGCACCACTCCGCAGATCAGCTATACCACCAACACCAATTCCATCAGCACGCTGGACATCAAGGTCAACCCGGTCAACGACGCTCCGACCGTCAGCACTACCTCGGCCACTGGCAATGAAGATCAGTTGATCGCCGTGCAACTTGGCGGCAATGACATCGACGGCACTGTCGGGCACTTCAATCTGACCAGCCTGCCGGCCAATGGTGTGTTTTACGCTGACGCTGCCGGGACCATCGCGTTGACCACCAGCAGTGTCATCTCCGCAACCGCCAATGGCGCAACGGTTTACTTCAAACCTACTGGCGACTGGAGTGGCACCACCCAATTCACCTACACCTCGACCGATAACCAGGGTATGCCCTCTGCGTCTTCGGCAACCGGCACCATTGTCGTCGCGCCAGTAACCGATACCCCAAGCCTGTCACTGACGGGTGGCGGTACGGTCGTCTCGACCGACTTCCAGGAAGTCGCGCTGAACAACGGCCATGGCGACGTCAACGTCAGCCAGCTCGGCAACGGCGTTTGGCACACTGACAACAGAGGTGGCATGGTCGAAATCGGCAAGGCCAGCATCTATGGTGCCGGCGGCGATAACCAGGTCATTGAACTGGAGCGCAACGCCGGCGATGCGAGCAACCTCTACACCACTATCGATGCCAAGGCCGGCAGCACCTATAACGTGTCGTTCGACTATGCACCGCGTGCAGGCGTGGTGAATTCGCACATCAATGTGTATTGGGGCAGCCAACTCATTGGCACCTTGAACACCACGACCACCGGCATGCAGCACTACAGTTTCGACATTCCGGTCACTGCCGATGGCAACCAGAAACTCGAGTTCCGCGCCGGGGACAGAAACAGCCTGGGCGGCGTGCTGGATAACATCGATGTCACCCAGGTGCTCAATTCGGGCCTTGAAGACCAAGCGATCCTGTTGTCGACCATCCAGGCCCACACCAACGACGTCGATGGTTCGGAAACTCTCACTCTCACCCTGAACGGCTTGCCGGCGGGCTCCAGACTCACCGATGGCACCCACACCTTCAATGCTGCCGACGGCTCGACGTCGGTGGACATTACTGGCTGGAACCTGTCCACGCTCAAGCTGACACCGCCGACGAACTTCAATGGCGACATCCCCCTGACCGTGACGGCCACCGCCAAAGACGGCGATGCCCCAAGCGCCAGCACCTCGCTGCCGTTGGTGGTGCACGTCGGTGCCGTCGATGACGCAAGCGTGCTGCAGGCGGACAAGATCACGGTCGACGAAGACCACAACGCGACCGGCAACGTGCTGGGCAACGACAGCGATGTCGATAACGTCCTGAGCGTCACCAGCTTCAACGTGACTGGGGTCAACGGCAGCTTCACAGCGGGCCAGACCTCGACCATTAACGGTGTCGGAACGCTGATCATCGCCAGCAACGGCGACTACACCTTCAAGCCGGCTGCCGACTGGAACGGCAACGTTCCACAGGTGACATACACCACCAGCACCGGCTCGAGCAGTACGCTGAACATCAGCGTTACGCCGGTTAATGACAACTTCTCCGATGTCAGTGAAATCGTCACCGTCAACGAAGACTCCGTGGCCACCGGCAGCGTGCTGACCGGCACTTCGAGCGTCGACGGCCCGGTCAGTGTGCTCAACTTCACCGTTGGGGCGACCACTTACGCGGCTGGAAGCACAGCGACTATCGCCAACGTCGGCACCCTGGTGATCGGGGCGAGCGGAGCTTATACCTTCACTCCGACTGCCAATTACAACGGCAGCGTGCCGAGCGTCAGCTACACCGTCACCGACGGCTCCGGCAGCAACGTTACCTCGACCCTGAACATCAGCGTCACGCCGGTCAACGACAACTTCATCGATGCCAGTGAAACCGTCACGGTTAACGAAGACACCTTGGCGACCGGCAATGTGCTGTCGGGTACATCGAGCGTGGATGGCCCGGTCAGCGTGGTCAATTTCACCGTCGGTGCGACCACTTACGCGGCTGGCAGCACCGCGACTGTTGCCAACGTTGGCACTCTGGTGATGGGGGCCGATGGCGCCTACACCTTCACCCCGGCCGCCAACTACAACGGCACGGTGCCGACGGTCAGCTATACCGTGACTGACGGTTCCGGCAGCAATGTCACCTCGACCTTGAACATCAGCGTCACCCCGGTCGACGACAGCTTCACCGACATCAGCGAAACCGTGACCACCAGCGAAGACGCCCCAGTCAGCGGCAGCGTGCTTAACGGGACGTCGAGCGTTGATGGTCCGGTCAGCG
>NZ_JBBWCB010000269.1:0-2715 GCF_039888995.1 Pseudomonas rossensis
CCTTGGTGGATCAAAACCGTTACGCATCGCTCAAAGGGTGACTTGTTGCGCAAGTGGATTCCGATGCCATTGATTGCAGAGGGTTTTTATCCCGCAGCAGACACGTCGCCCGCGAGCGGCACGCTTGGCGAGAACGGCGCCAGGGCAGCGGCTTACTTCAGGTAACCGCTGCCAGCAGGCGATTCCGCCAGGCAACCCGTTGGAGCCAGGAGCACGTTCTTCGCAAAAACAGGATGCCGACAGCGGTTGGCAGCGGAGGAAGTGCACATGGCTACGCTCATCGGTATTGTCAGTAAGGTCATTGGTCAGGTGTTCGCGGTTACGAGCGATGGCACCCGACGCGCGCTGGTCGAGGGGGACCGGTTATTCGCCGGCGATCAACTGGTCACCGGGGCCGAAGGCGCGGTGGCGGTGAATCTGCAGAATGGCCAGGAACTGACACTTGGGCGTGGCAGCAGTATGGAGATGACGCCTCAGTTACTCGCGCATCAGGCACCCCATGTAGACACCGCTGAAGCGGTGACGCCGACTCAGGCGCAACTGACCGATGTCGAGCAACTGCAAAAAGCGATCGCTGCCGGCGACGACCCGACCCAGACCGCTGAAGCTACGGCGGCCGGACCGGGTGCGACCGGCGCACCTGGTGCACTGGGTGGCGGCCACACGTTTGTCATGCTTGAAGAGGTAGGCGGGCGGGTCGATCCGACTATTGGTTTTCCTACCGCAGGTTTCAACGGCATTCCCGAGTTTCCCCTGGAGCGGCTGGCCGGTGACCCGGACAACGGTGACGACGGTGACAGCGGTGCAGGTGGTTCAGGCGGTTCGGGTGGTTCGGGCGGTTCAGGAGATTCAGGAGATTCAGGAGATTCAGGAGGCTCAGGAGGTTCAGGAGGCACAGGCGTTCTTCCTGTAACACCGGTTGTTCCTGATGTGCCGAACAATCCGGTGACCCTCACCGGCCTGTCGGTGGCAGGGGGCGAATTGACCCTCAATGAGGCCAACCTGGCCGACGGTTCGGCCCCCAACCCTGGGGCACTGACCAAGACCGGCACGTTCAGCGTGTCTGCTCCTGACGGGCTGACCAGCCTGAGCATCGGAGGGATCAACGTGATCAGCGGTGGCGTTGCCGCAGGCTTCCCGCAATCGATCACCACCCCGTTGGGCAACACCCTGACCGTCACCGGCTACAACCCGGCCACGGGGGTTGTGAGTTACAGCTACACCCTCAACGACAATGAAACCCATCCGGCCGGTGACGGCGCCAACAGCATCACCGAGAATTTCGACGTCGTCGCCACCGATACGGACGGCAGTTCGGCGACCGGGCAAATCAACGTCAACATCGTCGATGACCTGCCGACCGCCCATGCCGACTCGACCTCGGTCGCCGAAGGCGGCATCGTCAGTGGCAACGTGCTGTGGAACGACGTCCGCGGTGCCGATGGTCCCGCCGCCGGGGGCGGAGTGGTAGGCGTGCGTGCCGGTTCAGACACCTCGACTTCGGCCATCGGCGGCCTCAACAGCCAGATCAATGGCACTTACGGATACCTGACGCTGGATGCGGCGGGCAACGCGGTCTATCACAGCAACCCGGACGGCGTGAACGGTCCCGGTGCGACCGACGTGTTCACCTACACCTTGCGCGATGCCGACGGTGATGAAAGCACCACCACCATCACCATCGACGTGAACAACAGCGGCATCAGAGCGATCAGCGACAACGACGTGACCGTGTATGAAAAAGCCCTCGACCTGAACAAGGACGGTCAGGATCTGGCCGCCGGCACCGTTACTGGCAGCCAGCCGGGCAATACCGGCGAAACCGCCAGTGGAACGCTGGTCGGCTCCGTCACGGGCGCGGCCGGCGCAATCACCTACACCTTGATCGGCAGCGCCACCGGTACCTATGGGCAAATCCTGCTCAATCCCGACGGCTCCTATACCTACACGCTGACGTCGGCGCCAAGCACCACGCCGAACGCCAACGACGGCGCCAACACCTTGAGTGAAACCTTCACCTACAAAGCCACCGACGCTCTGGGCAACAGCACCACCAGCACCATCGTGGTCAAAATCGTCGATGACCTGCCGACCGCCAACCCCGACTCGACCTCGGTCGCAGAGGGCGGCATTATCAGCGGCAACGTGCTGTGGAATGACGTCGGCGGCGCCGATGGCCTCGCCGCAGGGGCGGTGCTCGGCGTGCGTGCCGGCTCAGACACCTCGGCCCCGGCCGTTGGCGGCCTGAACACTCAGATCAATGGCACCTACGGTTACCTGACGCTGGACGCCAACGGCAACGCCGTGTACCACAGCAACCCGAACGCCGTGAGCGGCCCCGGCGCGACCGACACGTTCACCTACACCCTGCGCGATGCCGACGGTGACCAAAGCACTACCACTATCACCATCGACGTGCGCAACAGCTGCATCAGAGCGGTCAGCGACAGCGACGTGACCGTCTACGAAAAAGCCCTAGACCTGAACAAGGACGGTCAAGATCTGGCGCCCGGCATCGTTACCGGGAGCCTGCCGGGCAACACCGGCGAAACCGCCAGTGGCACGCTGGTCGGTTCGGTCAGCGGCGCGGTCGGTGCGATCACCTACACCCTGGTCGGCAGCGCCACCGGCACCTACGGGCAGATCCTGCTCAATCCCAACGGCACCTACACCTACACCCTGACCTCGCCGCCAAGCACCACACCGAACGCCAAC
>NZ_JBBWCB010000270.1:0-2619 GCF_039888995.1 Pseudomonas rossensis
AAAACCCCCCCTGCGGTCATGCAGCATCACATTGGTTTGATGCTGGGTGCCGACGAGTGTGAATTGCGCAGCAATAGCGGTCTTCGGAATGCGGATCAACCGTCCGGTCCGGACCACGAACCATTGTTGGTAATCAGGGTCTTTGACGGACAGAAAATCGGCGCATCGATGTTCGTTCGCCAGCGCCGCCAGGCCCTCACTCAATTCATCTTCCAGTGCAGCGACCCAACGGCTGTCAACGCCCGTAATCCGTACCGGTTCGTTGTGCTGTAAATCCACCTCCACACCTTCAAGCGTCGTTGCCCTCAGGCCAGAGCCTTCCACTGTTACGTCGCTAAAGGTCCAGCTCGCCCATTCCTGCGTCGGGGCTGGCAATGCCTCAGCCATTAACAGTTTCGTTCCCTGGGCAAATGCCGTGCTCAAGTGGTCTGGATCGATAAAACCCTGACGGACAATCTTGCCGGTTGAAAGATCAAACAGCCAGGTGGCCTGATTGTCTGGAGTCATACTCAGCAACCGTACTTCTTTGCCGTGCCCCATTTCAGCGAGCAGCAGCCGACCACCCAAGTACCAGGCGCACAAACCGGCCTTGAAACCGGTCAAACCCAGGATGGCAAAACTCGGCACCGGGTATTGCAACGCAACCGTTTCCAGCGCCGACCACCACTGGGTTTTGCCCTTGAACCAGTGCTCGGTCAGCCCGCCGAGTCTCAGATTCCCGTCCGGCATAATGTCAAAGAACAGACCAGAGTCGGTCAGGGCGAGATAGTCCCGCCCAACGGCGACAACATTTTTCAGCCCAGGGGGGGAGATGTTGCTGGACGACCAGTGTGCGCGACCCTCCACCATCGATCTTTGCAGACGCATGAGGCTTCGGCCAGGCCTGTCGTAGGTAACGAACACTTCGCCCTCGACACCGGCAGGAGCGATGAGCAGAAGCTCATTCAAGGCCTTGATCGAATCTGCCCATCCCCGCATATAGTGACGCCTGGCAGGTGCACGAATAATCAACCCATCACTGCTGCGCACCCAGACCAGATCCCGCAACTTGTCATTGATCTGCCAACAAATCGAAACCAGTGCACCGGGACGCCAGTTCACTGTATTGGCGGACTCTGCCAGCACCACATAGTCGCCCAGTACCTGTTTCCAGTCCGTCAGCGTGTCAGCCTCCAAAACAGCCTGCAGTGCAGGATCCTGACTGCGGGTAATCGAGCTGAGCAACACGGCCCGATCATGGATCACATAGGTCAGTTCATCGCGCTGACCGTCCTTTCCAGGGAGCTGCTGCACGATCTGAATGCCGCCATTGGTCACAGCCTCGAAGCGGACAATCGCCAGGCCATCTCTATAAAGCAAACGATAGTGCTGAACCAGCGTCCCGGTGATCGCATCGACCTGCCAGACATTGAAACTCTCGGGGTGATAGAAGTAAGCCGAACCCTCCAACACCGCGCCCAATATCACCTCATCGGACACCAGGACATTCGGGTCGCGGATGTACAGAAAACGATCCTGTGCCGAGTCGTAATACGCGACTACCGTCCTGGGTTCGCTCGGCTTTTCGAACGGCACCACGAAGTTGCGAACGGGGGTGTAAGACGTGGCCAGGCGATGTTCATGGGTCAGTGTCTTGAAGTGATCCAGCAACGCTTGTTCTCCGAGGGCCGGATCGGCCTCTTCTTCGACAACCTCCAGCCGCCGGTCAGCAAGATCTACACGCACGATTTTGTTTTTCGACAGCTTGAGCAACACATGGTGAACGCCACCGCCACTGAACGTCACATCCAGCGTCCCCGAGACAAGGCGCCCCCCGGCTTCTATCTGGATGTCTGTCTCCGCCAGCCATGGAGTCCGCAGCACCCAGAGCATGGCCGTGTGACCGGGCGCGACGAGTTCGAGGCTCACTCCAGGATTGAGCAACAGGGAACATTGAGCACCTGCGCCTTCTACCCGGTAGGACACCAGCCCGTGCCACACCTTCGGCAGCGCAGGTACCGCCAGTGAACGCTCGACGTTATCGAGACGAACATTGAATACCGTTGGCTTGTAGACCGGGTTCAGCCGGTTGACCACGTACTCACCGGGAAACGAGTAGAACGAAAACAGAAACTGCCATTGCCCCTGTTCGTTCTTTTTCTCCAGTCGACGTGCCGTGTCGTACCCGCCGGCATGACGAAACGTGACAAACGGCAGCAACTTGTATTCGTAGCCGAACCAGGTCTTGGGTCTGCAGGGCAGAACGATTGTCTGCCCTGCCTGTGGTGAAAAACGCGCCGAGTCCGGCAACTCAAGGCCCTGGCGAATATCGACGGCGCGGTTGTAATCCACATCGAAATCCGGAACCCCGAAATGGTCCCGCAGCGGGAACAGTTTCGGACTGTCGAAATGGACGGTGGATGCGCGCAAATCCACTCCGCTGAATACCAGCAAGGGATGCGCAAACCAGGCATTCGCCGCCTTGTCCAGGTGATAGCCGCCTTGTAAATACGCCTTTTCCAGCCCATCAAAAAAACGCGCGACCTCCTTGGCTTCCTCCGCAATGGTCGCAAAGCCTTCGGCCAGCGCCGTAACGCCCACCGCCAGCCCGCCCAGAATCACCCCGGCGCCCCCCAGCAC
>NZ_JBBWCB010000028.1:0-54912 GCF_039888995.1 Pseudomonas rossensis
ATCGTGCTGGACAGTCCGAGCGAGGAACAGACCCGACAGTTTCACGACTGGCTGGCCGCCCATCCGTTGCATGCCGAGGCGTTTGCCAAGGCTCAGGCGATCTGGGAGGGCCCGCAGATCGCGCAATGCGCGCAAAGCCTGGCCGCCAGGCCGCCGAAAGCGACCGTCCTGTCGCGCCTGCGGCCCCACTGGAAACCCTTGGCCACCGCGGCCGTGCTGACTCTCGGATTGTTCAGCTTCAGCAACCTGCCAATGCGCCTGCAAGCTGATCACCTGACCGTGGTCGGTGAACGTCAACGTCTGCAACTGGAGGACGGCTCGAAAGTCCTGCTCAATACCAATTCGGCCTTTTCCAGCACCATCAACAATCAACAACGCGTTGCCCGTTTGTATCAGGGCGAGGCGTTTTTCGAGGTCGCGGCCAATCGCGGCCAGCCGCTGGAAATCGACGCCGGGCCGGTCAAGGCCAGCGTGCGGGACACCGCCTTTGCGGTGCGTTATCTGGACGGCGTGGCGCAGGTTCGGGTGCAGCGTGGGGATGTCGACTTGCGAGCGACCCGCGACGACGCGCGAATTCGATTGTCCGCCGGAGAAAGCGTCCGTATCGGCCCCAACGGTTTCGATCGCCCCGCCAGACTCGATGCCGCAACCGACCTAGCGTGGGTCCAGGGCCGACTGGTGTTCGAAAACTGCCCGCTGAGCCAGGTGCTGGCGGAGCTGCGTCGTTACTATCCAGGCTGGATCATCAACAACAACGAGCAGTTGGCCGACATCGCCGTCACCGGCAATTACCGCCTCGACCAGCCGTTGGACGTGGTCCGTTCGTTGGCCCACATCACCTCGGCGCGCCTCCAGGAATTTCCGGCGCTGGTGATTTTGAACTAAATGAGAATTATTTTTACTCGATAGCCAAACCCCGTACGTCTCGTTATAGCCAATGCAATTGATTCGCATCTTCAGATGCCAATCAGCACCTATAAAGATTCGTGCGACACGGAGCGCTATCGATGTCCTCTCGCCTTACCCGCCAACCTTCTTCACCTTCTCGCGTGCTGTCGCTGCTGACCGCCGCCATCCTGATGGCCGGCAGCGCGCAGCTCTGCGCCGCCACCGCTGCAGAGCAACCGACCCGCAACATGGGCGATTACGCGTTCGCCATCCCTCAGCAATCGCTGGTCTCGGCACTCAATGCCTTTACCGCCGTGACCGGTTGGCAGGTCGGCTTGCCGGCAGAACTGGCTGAAGGCGTGGCCTCGCCGGGCGTACGGGGTTCGCTGCCGCCAGAGAAAGCCCTCGATCGCCTGTTGGTGGGGACCAATCTGGGCTATCGCAAACTGGGCACCAACAACATCGTGCTGGAGAAGCGCAGCAACAGCAACGCGCTCAACCTGGACCAGGTGACCATCAGCGCCACCCGTCAGGAACAGGACGTGAACAGCGTGCCGAGCACCGTCACCGTCCAGACCCGCGAAGAGCTGGACCGCAACAACGTGAATAACATCAAGGATCTGGTGCGCTACGAGCCCGGTGTTTCGGTGGGCGGCGCCGGTCAACGCGCCGGCCTCACTGGCTACAACATCCGCGGTATCGACGGCGACCGCGTACTGACCCAGGTCGACGGTGTGCAGGTGCCCGACAGCTTCTTCAACGGCCCTTACGCCCAGACCAACCGCAACTACGTCGACCCCGAGATCGTCAAGCGCGTCGAGATCCTGCGCGGCCCGGCGTCCGTGCTCTACGGCAGCAACGCCATCGGCGGCGCGGTCAGCTACTACACGCTGGACCCGGACGACATCATCAAACCGGGCAAGGATGTCGGCGCACGCCTGAAAACCGGCTACAGCTCGGCCGACGACAGCTGGCTGACCTCCGGTACCGTGGCCGGTCGCACCGGCGACTTCGACGGCCTGTTGCACTTGAGTCAGCGCAATGGTCATGAAACAGAGTCCTACGGCGAAACCGGCGGCACCGGCCTGAACCGCACCGAGGCCAATCCCGAGGACGTGCGCACCACCAACGTGCTGGCCAAACTGGGCTGGGACTACGCCGACGATGCGCGTTTTGGTCTGACTTACGAGCACTACAAGGACGACCGCGACACCAACCAGCTAAGCGCGGTGGGCGGCCCGTTCAACGCAGGACGCGGTTTCGGCTTCTATAAATCCCGTACCGGCAACGACACCGTCACCCGCGAACGCTTCGGCCTGGAACACAGCTTCGGCCTGGACAGCGTCCTGGCTGACAACATCAAGTGGACGCTGAACTACCAGATCGCCAAGACTGACCAGAGCACCGAAGAAATCTACGCGCCGTCGCGCACCGTGCTGCGCAACCGCGATACCACCTACAAGGATCGCCAATGGGTGTTCGATGCCCAGGCTGACAAGTCGTTTGCCATCGCCGACACCGACCACCGCGTCACCTATGGCACCACCATCAAACAGGACAAAGTCACTGGCCTGCGTACCGGTAGCGGCACCTGCCTGACCGTGGCCGGCGCATGCCGGGTTATCGGTGCCCCGAGCGCCGCTGACACCCTCAAACCGGCCAGCGATTTCCCGGACCCGACCATCAACAGCTACAGCCTGTTCGCCCAGGATCAGATCAGCTGGGGCAACTGGACCTTCCTGCCCGGCGCACGCTACGACTACACCGAGCTCAAGCCGCACATCACCGACGAATTCCTGGTCACCGCCGACCAAAGCGGCAACGGTGTGGTGAGCGAGGACACCAAGACCTGGCATCGTCTGTCGCCAAAATTCGGCACCACCTATAGCTTCAACGACCACTACACCTGGTATGGCCAGTACGCCGAAGGCTTCCGCACACCGACCGCCAAGGCGCTATACGGTCGCTTTGAAAACCTGGCCGGCGGCTATCAGGTCGCACCAAATCCCGACCTGGAACCGGAAAAGAGCAAGAGCTATGAAACCGGCCTGCGCGGCCAGTTCGACGCAGGCACTTTCGATGTGGCGGTGTTCTACAACAAATACCGCGACTTCATCGACGAGAACGCCATCACGCCCGGCTACACCGAGACCACATTCCAGAGCAACAACATCGCTCACGCCACCATCAAAGGCGTGGAGCTCAAGGGTCGCCTGAATCTCGACAGCTTCGGCGCCCCGGCCGGTCTCTACACACAAGGTTCGGTGGCCTACCTGTATGGCCGAAATGATGACAGCGGCCAGCCGCTTAACAGCATCAACCCGCTGACCGGCGTGTTCGGCCTGGGTTACGACCAGGACAACTACGGCGCCCTGTTGAGCTGGACACTGGTCAAACGCAAGACTCGCGTCGACAGCACCAGCTTCAAAACCCCTGACGGCACCAGCACCCAATTCAAGACGCCGGGTTATGGCGTGCTCGACCTGGCCGGCTTCTACAAGGTGACCGACGACGTAACCGTCAACGCTGGCCTCTACAACCTGACCAACAAGAAGTACTGGCAGTGGGATGACGTGCGCGGTTACGACAGCGTCGGCGAAGCCTCGGTGACTCAACCGGCCAACCTCGATCGCCTGACCCAGCCGGGTCGCAACTTCGCGATCAATCTGGTCTGGGATATCTGACCCTGCCACCTCACTGCGCTGCTTTTAGAGAAGTGGCGCAGTGAGGTTTTTTTACTGTCAGGCGCCTGCTTATTCGTCTCGTTACCAAGCGCCTCTTTTTCTCAAGGACTTCTCATGACCACTCAGGACACTGCTCAACGCCCTGCTCTGCGTTCGCAACGTTTGAACCAGATCACAAACGAGCCTCACACCAAGCTTGATGCCTTGGTCAAAGCCCACGCACCGTTCGAAACCCAGGCCAACTTCGCGCGTTTCGTGGTAGCTCAGTATTTGTTTCAGTCGGAACTGGTGTCGCTGTACAACGATGCCGAATTGACCGCCATCGTCCCGGACCTGCCAGCTCGCTGCCGTGCTGAAGCGGCCAAGGCGGATCTGGCTGATCTGGAAACTGAAGTTCCGGCCCCCGTCGCCGGGGCGGTGAAGAATCCAACCAAAGCCGAGGCGCTGGGTTGGCTGTTCGTGTCAGAAGGTTCGAAACTTGGCGCGGCGTTCCTGATCAAGCGTGCTGTCGGTCTCGGCTTGAGCGAAACCTTTGGTGCCCGCCATCTCGGTGAACCGGCCGGTGGCCGCGCTGAAGGCTGGAAGAGCTTCGTCAAAAACCTCGACGGGCTGGAACTCAACGCACAAGAAGAGGCCGAGTTGGATAAAGGCGCTATCGACGCGTTCAACCGCTTCACTGTGTTGCTGGAACAGGCTTACGCCTCCACCCCTGAATTCGCCTGACGGAATGCATTCCCCTGTGGGAGCGAGCTTGCTCGCGATAGCGGCTTAACATTCAACAGAGATGTTGAATGGTAGATCGCTATCGCGAGCAAGCTCGCTCCCACAGGGTTTGAGCAGGTCTTCCAAATTCCGATCTTGCCTCTTTCGACCTCCCTTGAGTCCATGCCTGCCTCCTCAAAACTCACCCGAATCCTCTTCGGCCTGCTCGCCTACATCAGCCTGGGCATCGGCCTGATCGCCATCGTCGTACCCGGCCTGCCGACCACCGAGTTCATCCTGCTGGCCGCCTGGGCCGCAACCAAGAGTTCGCCGCGCTTGAGTGCCTGGCTGGAAAACCATCGGCTGTTCGGTTCCATCCTGCGCAACTGGCGCAACGGCAAAATCATCGCCCGCCGAGCCAAGGTCAGCGCCACCGTCAGCATGCTGCTGTGCGCCGGGTTGATGCTGGTGATGCTCGATCCTGGCTGGCCGATCTTTCTGGCGATTGCCGGCATGAGCCTGGGCAATCTGTGGATCTGGTCGCGACCGGAATCGCTGCCGACAATTTCCTGAATTTCTGCCCTTTTCAGGGCATTTTCCTGCGCAAACGTTCAACTATTACCGTTCGTCGGCTTTGCGCTCATGCAACCTGCGCCCCCGCCGATGTGCATTGAATGGCGCTGAATGGACTTGGCGAACCGGGTCGATCCCGACTCACAGCCAACACCTCATCCATTCGCGAGTTCGTCCCATGTTCGACTCTCTCTCCATCCGCCTGAAAATCGTCCTGCTGTCCGGTCTGTGCCTGCTGGGCGTGGTCGCCCTGATCGTCGGCATGAATATCTACCAGACCGATCAGAACGATGAACTGGTCAGCGCCTCCAGCAGCAAGATGCTCACCGCCAGCGTGCAGGACCTGCTCCAGGCCAAGGCCGCCGAGCAAGCGGTGCGGGTGCAGAAGACCTTCGGTGAAAGCCTGCTGGTGGTGACCGCCCTGGCCGATCAGATCGAGGACATGCGCAACATGGCGAGTAAGCGCTCCCTTGACGCCGGCGCCCTGCGTGAAGAGTTGAACCAGAGCCTGAAAACCGCCTTCGAGCGCAACAGCAAAGTGCTCGGCATCTGGCTGGCATTCGAACCCAATGGCCTCGACGGCAAGGACAGCGAGTTCGCCAACGATGCAGCTCGCCAATCCAACGAAGCCGGTCGTTTCGCCAGCTACTGGAGCCGTGCCGGCGGTGTCGGGATTAACACGATCATGGTCGAAGACGACATGACCAAAACCACCTTGAGCCTCAGCGGCACACCCTACAACAGCTGGTACACCTGCCCTCGCGACAGCAAGCGCACCTGCCTGCTCGACCCCTATGCCGATACCGTCGCCGGCAAGGAAATGCTGATGACCACCATTTCCGTACCGCTGCTGGTGGATGGCAAATCCATCGGTGTGGTGGGTGTGGACATTGCCCTCGACGCACTGCAAGCGGCGGCTGTCGACTCCCAACGCGATCTGTTCAACAACGCCGGGCACATGTTGATCGTCTCCGGCAGCGGCGTGCTCGCCGGTTACAGCGTCGACGCAAGCAAGGTCGGTAAAAGCATCGGCGACACCCTGGGCGCAGACGGCAAGGACGTCCTGCAACTGCTCAGCGCCGGCACGCCGAAGATTCTCGAACAGGGCGACCTGATCCGCGCGGTGTACCCGGTTAGTCCGATTGCCGAGTCCAAAGCCTGGGGCGTGGTGATCGACCTGCCGAAACACGTGTTGCTGGCCGACTCGGTGAAGCTGCAAGCCGTACTCGATGACGCCCAGCAAAGCGGCACGATCAAAGCCGTTTTGGTGGCGGTGATTGCCGGTCTGGTCGGACTGTTGCTGATCTGGCTCACGGCGTCCGGCGTGACCCGGCCGATCAACAGCGTGGCCGAGATGCTCAAGGCAATTGCCAGCGGCGACGGCGACCTGACGCAGCGTCTGCACTACAGCAAGAAAGACGAACTGGGCGAACTGGTGAGCTGGTTCAACCGTTTCCTCGACAAGTTGCAACCGACCATCGCGCAAATCAAGCAAAGCATCACCGATGCGCGCGGCACCGCCGACCAGTCTTCGGAAATCGCCCGCCAGACCAGCGAAGGCATGCAAGTGCAGTTCCGCGAAATCGACCAGGTCGCCACCGCGTCCAACGAAATGAGCGCCACCGCCCACGACGTCGCCAACAGTGCCTCGAACGCGGCTAACGCGGCGAAGGGTGCCGACCAGTCGGCCCGCGACGGCATGCAGATCATCGAACGCAGCACCCGCGACATCAATCAACTGGCCGACGAAGTCAGTAAGGCGGTGACCGAAGTCGAAGCGCTGGCGGTCAACAGCGAGCAGATCGGCTCGGTGCTGGAAGTGATCCGCAGCATCGCCGAACAAACCAACCTGCTGGCGCTCAACGCGGCGATTGAAGCAGCCCGTGCCGGCGAGAGCGGTCGCGGGTTTGCGGTGGTCGCCGATGAGGTGCGCAACCTGGCCAAACGCACACAGGATTCGGTGGAAGAAATTCGCATCGTGATCGAACGCATCCAGACCGGCACTCGCGGCGTGGTTGCCACCATGCATTCGAGCCAGACCCAGGCCCACAGCAACGCCGGACAGATCCAGCAAGCGGTTAAGGCCTTGAGCAAAATCAGCGACGCAGTGACGGTCATCAGCGACATGAACCTGCAAATCGCCAGCGCCGCCGAACAGCAGAGCGCCGTGGCCGAAGAGGTCAACCGCAACGTCTCGGCGATCCGCACCGTCACCGAAACCTTGACCGGGCAGGCCACCGAGTCAGCGCAGATCAGCAGCCAGCTCAACTCCTTGACCACCCATCAGATGAAATTGATGGATCAGTTCCGGGTGTAACCCTCAAAAGATCGTCCGAACGCGGCCCGAACCTTCGTCAGCTCCTACACCGATCCCTGTAGGAGCTGCCGCAGGCTGCGATCTTTTGATCTTTTGATCTATGCTGCCCTCTCTCCCGGAGGGCCTTCGATGACTGATTTACTCACGTCCATTCAAGCCGCACTCGGCTTGCCTCACACCCAGGTCAAGTTCACCTCGAGCGGCGCCCTGCCCTCGGCGTTTGCCGTCACCGACCTGGCGTGCGCCAGCATTGCCGCTGCCGGACAGGCTGTCAGCGAATGGCTGCAGCAACAAACCGGTCGCTTGCCCAGCCTTGAGGTCGACCGCCGCCTGGCCTCTTTCTGGTTCGCCACGTCGATCCGCCCGTTAGGCTGGAGCGTCCCGCCGCTGTGGGATCCGGTCGCCGGTGACTACGCCACACAGGATGGCTGGATCCGCCTGCACACCAATGCGCCCCATCACCGCGCCGCTGCCGAAAAAGTGCTCGGCGCCTGTGCCGACCGTGCAGCGATGGCGAGCAAAGTTGCTCAATGGGCCAAAAGCGATCTCGAGCAGGCCGTGGTCGATGCCGGTGGCTGCGCCGCCGAGATGCGTAGCTGGGCGCAATGGCAGGCGCATCCCCAAGGTCAGGCGGTGAACGCCGAGCCGTTGATTCAGTTTGCCGACAACAGCAGCCAGCACACGAAAACATGGCATGGCTCGGTGGCCCAACCGCTGGCCGGGATCAAGGTACTGGATTTAACCCGAGTGCTCGCCGGCCCGATTGCCAGCCGCTTTCTCGCAGGCCTTGGCGCCGACGTTTTGCGTATCGACCCACCGACCTGGAACGAACCGGGAGTAGTGCCGGAAGTCACCCTGGGCAAACGCTGCGCACGCCTGGACCTGCACGACAAGACTGATCGCGCGGTGTTCGAAAGCCTGCTCAAGGACGCTGATATTCTGCTCCACGGCTACCGCGCTGACGCGCTGGAACGCCTGGGTTACGGCGTCGCCGAACGCCAGAAACTGGCGCCTGGCCTGATCGATGTCAGCCTCAATGCCTACGGTTGGAGCGGCCCGTGGCAGAACCGTCGCGGCTTCGACAGCCTGGTGCAGATGAGCAGCGGGATTGCCGAAGCGGGCATGCGATGGAAGAACGTGGATAAGCCGACGCCACTGCCGGTGCAGGCGCTGGATCATGCGACCGGATATCTGATGGCGGCTGCGGCGACCACGTTGCTGGGGTGTGGCGGGTCGGCCCGGTTGTCGCTGGCGCGGACAGCGAAGTTGTTGATTGAACAGGGCGCAGGTTCACACGAACCGCTACGGGCAGAGGATGAAAACGATCAGGGCATGTTGGTTGAGCAGACAACCTGGGGACCGGCGCATCGACTTCATGTGCCACTGAAAATCACCGGAACTCCGATGCAGTGGGCACTTCCTGCCGGGGAATTGGGTTCCCATCGCGCACAGTGGTGGTGACTTTTCGGACGCCTTCGCGGGCAAGCCCGCTCCCACAGGTTTAGCGTCGTGCTCATTACCGGCATCCGACACAAAAATTGTGGGAGATTCTATGTTGCAGGGGGACCCTGCGGTCTTAAACTCGGCTGGTATTCGCTCTGGTTTTTCGAAAACGTGCCGTGCTCCCCCTACAATCCGATGCTGCGCGAATACACCCCATCGACCACCGTTTCCATTCCAGCGACCGCTGGAAGACGAACGCCAGGGTCAGCATACCGACGGCAGTGATCGCCCAACGATTTAACTAAATAGTCAAACGGTAATAACGTTTACTGATTAATGGCCATTAACGTAATTTTATTTATAGCCAGTGCTTCTATCAGGCGCGTCTCAATAACAGTTTTGCGTGTTGAACCTAATAATTCAATTCTCAACTACACGCAAACGAGAAATTTGCGAAAACTCAAAAACAAACTAGCTTCAAAACTCCATGCGATAGGCATTATTTCTATTTGATCTGGCCGAGGCCTTTGGATAGGGCTTTCCAGCAGTACCGTTATGTTCGGTAAAAGTTCATAAGTCTTTCAATAATAATGGAATGTGCCTGCATTGATCCATGTCAGATGAGTGAATAACTAACAGAATTATTCTGTTGTCTCTCTTCTCCTGCATTGGAGTCATGCAATGTCTGAATCCCCCGGAAAACTGAAACTCGGTGCACTTGTTGCACTGGTGGTCGGCTCAATGATTGGTGGCGGGATCTTCTCTTTGCCGCAGAACATGGCCGCCAGTGCCGACGTCGGCGCGGTGCTGATCGGTTGGGCGATCACCGCCGTAGGCATGCTGACGCTGGCCTTCGTGTTCCAGACCCTGGCCAATCGCAAGCCTGATCTGGACGGCGGGGTCTACGCCTACGCCAAAGCCGGTTTCGGCGACTACATGGGTTTCTCGTCCGCCTGGGGTTACTGGATCAGTGCTTGGCTGGGCAACGTCGGTTACTTCGTTTTGCTCTTCAGCACCCTCGGTTACTTTTTCCCGATTTTTGGCGAGGGCAATACTGTCGCCGCCGTTATTGGCGCTTCGGTGCTGCTCTGGGCCGTGCATTTCCTGGTGCTGCGCGGGATCAAGGAAGCGGCGTTCATCAACCTGGTGACCACCGTCGCCAAGATCGTGCCGCTGGTCCTGTTTGTGCTGATCGCGATTTTCGCCTTCAAGCTGGACATCTTCACCGCTGACATCTGGGGCGTGAAAAACCCGGACCTGGGTAGCGTGATGAACCAGGTGCGCAACATGATGCTGGTCACCGTCTGGGTGTTCATCGGTATCGAAGGTGCGAGCATTTTCTCGGCCCGTGCGGAAAAACGCAGCGACGTCGGTAAAGCCACGGTGATCGGCTTCATCACCGTGCTGCTGTTTCTGGTGCTGGTGAATGTGCTGTCGCTGGGCATCATGACTCAACCGGAACTGGCCAAACTGCAAAACCCTTCGATGGCCGCGGTGCTGGAGCATGTGGTCGGTCATTGGGGCGCGGTGCTGATCAGCGTTGGCCTGATCATCTCGCTGCTCGGCGCGTTGCTGTCGTGGGTGTTGCTGTGCGCAGAGATCATGTTCGCCGCCGCCAAGGACCACACCATGCCGGCCTTCCTGCGCAAAGAAAACGCCAACCATGTGCCGGTCAATGCGCTGTGGCTGACCAACGCAATGGTCCAGCTGTTCCTCATCATCACACTGTTTTCCGCCAGCACTTACCTGTCGCTGATCTACCTCGCCACCTCGATGATTCTGGTGCCATATCTGTGGTCGGCGGCCTACGCGCTGCTGCTGGCGGTGCGCGGCGAGAGCTATGAAAACGCTGCCGCCGAACGCAGCAAGGACCTGTTCATCGGCGCCGTTGCGTTGATTTACGCGGTCTGGCTGATCTATGCCGGTGGCGTCAAATACCTGCTGCTCTCCGCCCTGCTCTATGCCCCCGGCGCGATCCTGTTCGCCAAGGCCAAGCTTGAAGTCAACAAACCGGTTTTCACCAACGTCGAGAAGCTGATTTTCGCCGCAGTCGTCGCAGGCGCCCTGGTGGCGGCCTACGGGCTGTATGACGGCTTTCTGACCCTGTAACACCTGATTGTTTTGTCATCTGGAGGATCACTGTAATGACCACGGAAAAAGTTAAGTACGGCGTACATTCCGAAGCCGGCAAACTGCGCAAAGTCATGGTTTGCTCCCCCGGCCTGGCCCACCAGCGGCTGACCCCGAACAACTGCGATGAACTGCTTTTCGATGATGTGCTGTGGGTTGCCCAGGCCAAGCGTGACCATTTCGACTTCGTCAACAAAATGCGTGAACGCAACATCGACGTGCTGGAAATGCACAACCTGCTGACCGACATCGTCGCGATCCCCGAAGCGCTGGACTGGATTCTGGAACGTAAGGTCACCGCCAATTCGGTCGGCCTTGGCCTGATCAATGAAGTCGGTTCGTGGCTGCGCAGCCTGGAGCCGCGCAAGATTGCCGAGTTCCTGATTGGCGGCGTCTCTGCCGATGACCTGCCGGACAGCTTCGGCGGCAAGACCATCCAGATGTTCCGCGACTTCCTCGGCCACTCCAGCTTCATTCTGCCGCCGCTGCCCAACACCCAGTTCACCCGCGACACCACCTCTTGGATCTACGGTGGCGTGACGCTGAACCCGATGTACTGGCCGGCGCGCCGCCAGGAAACCTTGCTGGCCAGCGCCATTTACAAATTCCATCCGCAGTTCACCAACGCCGACTTTGAAATCTGGTACGGCGACCCGGATCAGGAACACGGCAGCGCCACCCTCGAAGGCGGCGACGTGATGCCAATCGGTAATGGCGTGGTGTTGATCGGTATGGGCGAACGCTCGTCCCGTCAGGCCATCGGCCAACTGGCGCTGAACCTGTTCAAGAACAAAGCCGTGGAAAAAATTATCGTCGCCGGCCTGCCGAAGTCCCGCGCGGCGATGCACCTGGACACCGTGTTCAGCTTCTGCGACCGCGACCTGGTGACCATCTTCCCCGAAGTGGTGAACCAGATCGTCGCCTTCACCCTGCGCCCTGACGAAGGCAAACCGGGCGGCATCGACATCCGCCGCGAGGAAACCAACCTCCTCGACACCGTGGCCCAGGCACTCAACCTCAAAGCCTTGCGCGTGGTGGAAACCGGCGGCAACAGCTTTGCCGCCGAACGCGAGCAGTGGGACGACGGCAACAACGTGGTCGCCTTGGAGCCCGGCGTGGTGATCGGTTATGACCGCAACACCTACACCAACACCCTGCTGCGCAAGGCCGGCGTGGAAGTCATCACCATCAGCGCCGGTGAACTGGGACGCGGGCGTGGCGGCGGCCACTGCATGACCTGCCCGATCATTCGCGACCCTATCGACTATTAATTCTGGTGCCCGGCTTCACGCTTACAACGCGTGAAGCAGGCGGATAACCGAAACTTAAGGAGATCCACATCATGGCTTTCAACATGCGTAACCGCAGCCTGCTCTCGCTGATGCACCACACCACTCGCGAGCTGAATTACCTGCTGGACCTGTCCCGCGACCTCAAGCGCGCCAAATACACCGGCACCGAGCGTCCGCACCTGCAAGGCAAAAATATCGCGCTGATTTTCGAAAAGACCTCGACCCGCACCCGTTGCGCGTTCGAAGTGGCGGCTCATGACCAGGGCGCCCATGTCACCTATATCGACCCGGTGTCGTCGCAGATCGGCCACAAGGAAAGCATGAAAGACACCGCCCGCGTGCTCGGGCGGATGTTCGACGCCATCGAGTACCGTGGCTTCGAACAGGAGATCGTCGAAGAGCTGGCCAAGTTCGCCGGCGTGCCGGTGTTCAACGGCCTGACCGCTGAATTCCACCCTACGCAAATGATCGCCGACGTGCTGACCATGCGCGAACACAGCGACAAACCGCTGCATGACATCAGCTACGCCTACCTCGGCGACGCCCGCTACAACATGGGCAACTCGCTGCTGATGATTGGCGCCAAACTGGGCATGGACGTGCGCATCGCCGCACCGAAAGCGTTGTGGCCGCATCAGGATTTCATTGATCAATGCAAGGGCTTCGCCGAAGAAAGCGGCGCACGTATCACCATCACTGAAGACCCGAAAGAAGCGGTCAAGGGCGTGGACTTCATCCACACCGATATCTGGGTGTCGATGGGTGAACCAGTGGAAGCGTGGGACGAGCGCATCGAGCAACTGCTGCCGTACCAGGTCAACGCGAAAATGATGAAAGCCTCGGGCAACCCGCGGGTGAAGTTCATGCACTGCCTGCCGGCGTTCCACAACAGCGAAACCAAGGTCGGCAAGGACATCGCCGCGCGGTATCCGCACCTGGCCAATGGCGTCGAAGTGACTGAAGAAGTCTTCGAATCGCCGGCCAACATCGCCTTTGAGCAAGCGGAAAACCGCATGCACACCATCAAGGCGATCCTGGTGTCGGCGTTGGCGGATATCTAAAGGCTCACCCGGCGCCCCCTTGTAGGAGCCGGCTTGCTGGCTCCTACAAGGGGACGCCCCGGGGCATCCGCAAATTCTCTGTTTAGAAGGACTGCATTATGCGTATCGTCGTTGCTCTGGGCGGTAACGCCCTGCTCCGCCGTGGTGAACCGATGACCGCGGACAACCAACGGGCCAACATCCGGATCGCCACCGAACAAATCGCCAAAATTTATGCCGGCAATGAACTGGTGATCGCCCACGGTAATGGCCCCCAGGTTGGCCTGCTGTCGCTGCAAGCGGCGGCCTACACTTCGGTTTCGCCTTACCCGCTGGACGTGCTCGGTGCCGAAACCGAAGGCATGATCGGCTACATCATCGAACAGGAACTGGGCAATCTGCTGGACTTCGAAGTGCCCTTCGCCACACTCCTGACCCAAGTCGAAGTCGACGCCAAGGACCCGGCGTTCCAGAATCCGACCAAACCCATCGGCCCGGTCTACGCCAAGGCCGAAGCGGAAAAACTTGCCGCCGAAAAAGGCTGGGCGATTGCCCCGGACGGTGACAAATTCCGCCGCGTAGTGGCCAGCCCGAGACCGAAACGCATCTTCGAAATCCGCCCGATCAAGTGGCTGCTGGAAAAAGGCAGCATCGTGATTTGCGCCGGCGGTGGCGGCATCCCGACGGTGTATGGCGCCCACGGCAAGCTGCAAGGCGTGGAAGCGGTGATAGACAAAGACCTGTGCTCGGCGCTGCTGGCCGAACAGCTCGAGAGCGATCTGCTGGTGATTGCCACCGACGTCAGCGCGGCCTTCATCGACTTCGGCAAACCGACCCAGAAAGCCATCGCCCAGGCTCACCCGGACGATATGGAAAAACTCGGCTTCGCCGCCGGCTCCATGGGGCCGAAGGTTCAAGCCGCCTGCGAGTTCGCGCGCCACACTGGAAAAGTCGCGGTGATCGGTTCACTCTCGGACATCGAAGCGATCGTCCAGGGCAAGGCCGGCACGCGGATCAGCACGGCGACACCTGGCATAACTTATTTATAAGGAGAGACGTCAATGGCAACGTTCGAGCCCGGTCACTTGCACATCGAGCGCCACGCGCTGAACAAGGATGATGTCAGCTACGACCTGTGTATCGACTATGAAGTGACTCAGGATCCCAAAGAAGGCAAAGGGATGCTGTTCACGATGCATGGCAGCATCGAGGGTAGTGATTTGAAGGAGTCATTCTTCCTGCCCAAGGATCAGGCCTACAACTTCGCCAGCAACGTGACGAAAATCGCCGAGAAGTACGGCCTTCCCAAGGTGCACAGCAACATCGGTTCCGTGCACAAATACTACGATGCGATGTTCGAAGACGTACGGGTGCAACTGGACATGAAATCCGGCGATCCGGTCAAACCCGAACACCTGGAGTAACTCACTCCCCTCTGTAGGAGCCGGCTTGCCGGCGCCTACAGGTGGTGTTTCCATCACTCGATTTCACCAACCACCCTGCTCCAAGGCATACTTGCCACCCTCCGCACGTCAGATTGAAAACCGCCCCATGCGTATCCACGTCAGCTTCATCGACCGCGTCGGCATTACCCAGGAAGTCCTGGCCTTGCTCGGTGGGCGCAATCTCAATCTGGATGCGGTGGAAATGGTTCCGCCCAACGTCTACATCGACGCCCCGACGCTGAGCCCGGAAGTCCTCGAAGAGCTGCGCGATGCGTTGTTCAGCGTGCGCGGCGTGCAAGCGGTGACGGTGGTCGACATTCTTCCCGGTCAGCGTCGGCACCTGCAGCTTGATGCGCTGCTCGCGGCCATGACCGACCCGGTCCTGGCGCTGGACAGTGCCGGCAAGGTGCTGCTGGCCAACCCGGCACTGATTGCCCTGTACGGTTGCGAGCCTGACGGCGAAAGCATCGCCGACCTGTTCGCCGACCCGGCACTGCTCGAAGCCTTGCTGGAAAACGGCTTCCGCCTGCCGCTGCGGGAAGTCACCGTCAACGGCCAGACGTTGCTGCTGGACGCCACACCGATTACCGACGCCGGCGCCCTGCTGACCCTGTATCAACCGAATCGCATTGGCGAACGCCTCTCAGCGCTGCACCACGACCATGCCGAAGGTTTCGATGCGCTGCTCGGTGAGTCCCCGGCGATTCGGACCCTCAAGGCCCGCGCCCAGCGCGTTGCGGCCCTCGATGCGCCGTTGCTGATCCAGGGCGAAACCGGCACCGGCAAAGAACTGGTGGCGCGTGCCTGCCACGCCATCAGCGCTCGGCACAGTTCGCCATTTTTGGCGCTGAACTGCGCGGCATTGCCGGAGAACCTCGCCGAAAGCGAACTGTTCGGCTACGCCCCCGGCGCCTTCACCGGCGCACAACGGGGCGGCAAACCCGGGCTGATGGAACTGGCCAACCAGGGCACGGTGTTTCTCGATGAGATCGGCGAGATGTCGCCGTACTTGCAGGCCAAGTTGCTGCGCTTCTTGAACGACGGCAGCTTCCGCCGGGTGGGCGGGGATCGTGAGGTAAAGGTCAATGTGCGGATCCTCAGCGCCACGCACCGCGACCTGGAAAAAATGGTCAGCGAGGGTTCGTTCCGCGAAGACCTCTTCTATCGCCTCAACGTCCTGAACGTCGAAGTCCCGCCCCTGCGCGAACGCGGCCAGGACATCCTGCTGCTGGCCCGCTACTTCATGCAGCAGGCCTGCGCGCAGATCCAGCGCCCGGTCTGTCGCCTGGCGCCAGGCACCTATCCGGCACTGCTGGGCAATCGCTGGCCGGGCAACGTGCGGCAATTGCAGAACGTGATCTTCCGCGCCGCCGCCATATGCGAAAGCAGCCTGGTCGACATTGGCGACCTCGATATCGCCGGCACCTCCGTGGCGCGTCAGAGTGACAGCGACGTCGATAGCCTCGAACAGGCGATGGAAGAGTTCGAAAAAACCCTGCTGGAAAAACTCTACGTCAGCTACCCCTCGACCCGCCAACTGGCCAGCCGTTTGCAAACCTCTCACACGGCAATTGCCCATCGGTTACGCAAGTACGGCATTCCCAACAAGCCCTGAGGCCTCACTCGGCTTAGCATTGGAACGCGCGCCCCTGTAGGAGCTGCCGAAGGCGGCTAACCTGTTTTAAAAGCGACCTCCATCTGTACTGAAAGCGCTACAGCGGAACGATATCGCTACACCCTCCCCCGATCACCGCTGTGCAAGGCTTTGATCCACTTAGGCTTTTTTCTTTGCTCCGAGCTGTAGCGACTTCGTTACAGCTCACCATTTCACATCTCCTACAAAAACACCTAAACAATTGATTTATAACAATAAAAATACATTGGCCGCGATTTTGCTTAGCTCTTATAAAAAAGCAGCGCCCATAAAGAAGGGCTTTTGCCCAAGCTTTCAATCGCGTCCACCAGACGAGTCTGGCCCCCTTAGGAGTTTCCATGAGCGAGTTGCGTTTTACTGAAGATCACGAATGGCTGCGTACCGAAGCTGACGGCAGCGTCACAGTCGGCATCACCGCTTTCGCACAGAACGCCCTGGGCGACGTGGTTTTCGTACAACTGCCTGAGCTGCAGTCCTACAACAAAGGCGCTGAAGCCGCCACCGTGGAATCGGTAAAAGCCGCTAGCGGCGTGTACATGCCGCTGGACGGTGAAGTGCTGGAAGTGAACCCGGCGCTGGATAGCAGCCCTGAACTGGTCAACGAAGATCCGCTGGGCGAAGGCTGGTTCTTCCGCTTCCAGCCAACCGATGCATCGGCTGTCGCCAAACTGCTGGATCAAGACGCCTACGACCGTCTGATCAAAGCCAACGCCGAAGCCTGAGGAGCGCCCAACATGACTCAAGTACCTTCTGTTTCTGTAAACGTGACCACCGCCAACGAATTCATCGCCCGCCACATCGGCCCGCGCGCCGGCGACGAGCAAGCCATGCTCAACAGCCTCGGCTTCGACTCGCTGGAAGCCCTGAGCGCCAGCGTCATTCCCGACAGCATCAAGGGCACCAGCGTCCTCGGCCTCGAAGACGGCCTGAGCGAAGCCGACGCCCTGGCCCTGATCAAGTCCATCGCCGGCAAAAACCAGCTGTTCAAGACCTACATTGGCCAGGGTTACTACGGCACGCACACGCCGTCGCCAATCCTGCGCAACCTGCTGGAAAACCCGGCCTGGTACACCGCGTACACCCCGTACCAGCCGGAAATTTCCCAGGGCCGTCTCGAAGCGCTGCTGAACTTCCAGACCCTGATCAGCGACCTCACCGGCCTGCCGATCGCCAACGCGTCCTTGCTCGACGAAGCCACCGCCGCCGCCGAGGCCATGACCTTCTGCAAACGCCTGAGCAAGAACAAGGGCAGCCACGCGTTCTTCGCGTCGGTGCATTGCCACCCGCAAACCCTCGACGTGCTGCGCACCCGGGCCGAGCCGCTGGGCATCGACGTAGTCGTTGGCGACGAGCGTGAACTGAGCGACGTGTCGCCGTTCTTCGGCGCCTTGCTGCAATACCCGGCAAGCAACGGTGATGTGTTCGACTACCGCGCACTGACCGAACGCTTCCACGCCGCCAACGCATTGGTGGCGGTCGCCGCCGACCTGCTGGCCCTGACCGTGCTGACCCCGCCGGGCGAATTCGGTGCCGACGTCGCCATCGGCAGCGCACAACGCTTCGGTGTGCCGCTGGGCTTCGGTGGCCCGCACGCGGCGTATTTCTCCACCAAGGATGCGTTCAAACGCGACATGCCGGGCCGTCTGGTCGGCGTCTCGGTGGACCGTTTCGGCAAGCCGGCCCTGCGCCTGGCGATGCAAACCCGCGAGCAACATATCCGCCGCGAGAAGGCCACCAGCAACATCTGCACCGCCCAGGTGCTGCTGGCCAACATCGCCAGCATGTACGCCGTGTACCACGGCCCGAAAGGCCTGACCCAGATCGCCAATCGTGTGCATCACCTGACCGCGATTCTGGCCCAAGGCTTGAGCGCATTGGGCCTGAGCGTCGAGCAGGAAAACTTCTTCGACACCTTGACCCTGAACACCGGCGCCAACACCGCCCAGCTGCACGAGCAGGCGCGTGCTCAGCAGATCAACCTGCGCGTGGTCGATGGTGAACGTCTGGGCCTGTCCCTCGACGAAACCACTTCGCAAGCTGACGTGGAAACCCTGTGGGCCCTGCTGGCCGACGGCAAAACCCTGCCAGACTTCGCGGCATTGGCTGTAACCGTCCAAAGCACGATCCCAGCCGCCCTGCTGCGTCATTCGCCGATCCTCAGCCACCCGGTGTTCAACCGTTATCACTCGGAAACCGAGCTGATGCGCTACCTGCGCAAACTGGCCGACAAGGACCTGGCGCTGGACCGCACCATGATCCCGCTGGGTTCGTGCACCATGAAACTCAACGCCGCCAGCGAAATGATCCCGGTGACCTGGGCCGAGTTCGGTGCCCTGCACCCGTTCGCCCCGACCGAGCAAAGCGCCGGTTATCAGCAGCTGACCGATGAACTGGAAGCGATGCTGTGCGCCGCCACCGGTTACGACGCGATCTCGCTGCAACCGAACGCCGGTTCGCAAGGTGAATACGCCGGGCTGCTGGCGATTCGCGCCTACCACCAGAGCCGTGGCGAAGACCGTCGCGACATCTGCCTGATCCCCTCGTCCGCCCACGGCACCAACCCTGCGACCGCCAACATGGCCGGCATGCGCGTGGTCGTCACCGCCTGCGATGCCCGCGGCAACGTCGACATCGAAGACCTGCGCGCCAAGGCCATCGAGCACCGCGAGCATCTCGCGGCATTGATGATCACCTACCCGTCGACGCACGGCGTGTTCGAAGAAGGCATCCGCGAAATCTGCGGCATCATTCACGACCACGGCGGCCAGGTGTACATCGACGGCGCCAACATGAACGCCATGGTCGGCCTCTGTGCCCCGGGCAAGTTCGGCGGCGACGTGTCGCACCTGAACCTGCACAAAACCTTCTGCATCCCCCACGGCGGTGGCGGCCCGGGCGTCGGCCCGATTGGCGTCAAGTCGCACCTGACGCCGTTCCTCCCGGGTCACGGCACCATGGAGCGTAAAGAAGGCGCGGTCTGCGCCGCACCGTTCGGCAGCGCGAGCATTTTGCCGATCACCTGGATGTACATTCGGATGATGGGTGGCGCCGGTCTGAAGCGTGCCTCGCAACTGGCGATCCTCAATGCCAACTACATTTCCCGTCGCCTCGAAGAGCACTATCCGGTGCTGTACACCGGCAGCAACGGCCTGGTAGCACACGAATGCATCCTCGACCTGCGCCCGCTGAAAGACAGCAGCGGCATCAGCGTCGATGACGTCGCCAAGCGCCTGATCGACTTCGGCTTCCATGCCCCGACCATGTCGTTCCCGGTGGCCGGCACGTTGATGATCGAGCCGACCGAAAGCGAATCCAAGGAAGAACTGGACCGCTTCTGCGACGCCATGATCCGCATCCGCGAGGAAATCCGCGCAGTGGAAAACGGCACCCTGGACAAGGACGACAACCCGCTGAAAAACGCCCCGCACACCGCGGCGGAAATCGTCGGCGAGTGGACGCATCCGTACAGCCGTGAGCAAGCGGTGTATCCGGTAGCGTCGCTGATCGAAGGCAAGTACTGGCCACCGGTCGGTCGCGTCGACAACGTGTTTGGCGACCGCAACCTGATCTGTGCCTGCCCGTCGATCGAAAGCTACGCTTAAACCATAGGGGGCGGGTTTACTCGCCCCATTTTCAAGGACACCGCATATCCCCTGTGGGAGCGAGCTTGCTCGCGATAGCGGTCTTTCAGTCGACATTGATAGTGAATGTCAGTCTGCTATCGCGAGCAAGCTCGCTCCCACAGGGGCCTGTGCAAAACACCAGATTGCGCCAATTCCTATAACAAGAAACCGGAGAACAACCATGTCTTTAAGCGTGTTCGACCTGTTCAAGATTGGCATCGGCCCCTCCAGCTCCCACACCGTCGGCCCGATGCGCGCTGCGGCACGTTTCGCCGAAGGTTTGCGCCGTGAAGGGCTGCTGACCGCAACCACTTGCGTCAAAGTCGAACTCTACGGATCACTCGGCGCCACCGGCAAAGGCCACGGCAGTGACAAGGCTGTGTTGCTGGGCCTGGAAGGCGAACACCCGGACACCGTGAACACCGAAACCGTCGCCGCCCGTCTGCAAGAGATTCGTGGCAATGGTCGCTTGAACCTGCTCGGCGAACACAGCATTGCGTTCAATGAGAAAGAACATTTGGCGATGATCCGCAAACCGTTGGCCTATCACCCCAACGGCATGATCTTTCGCGCCTTCGACGCCGCGGGCCTGCAAATCCGCAGCCGCGAGTACTACTCGGTCGGCGGCGGTTTTGTGGTCGATGAAGACGCCGCCGGCGCCGACCGTATCGTCGAAGACGTCACGCCACTGACCTTCCCGTTCAAAAGCGCCAAGGACTTGCTCGGTCACTGCGCCACCTACGGCTTGTCCATCAGCCAGGTGATGCTGACCAACGAAAGCGCCTGGCGCCCGGAAGCGGAAACCCGCGCCGGCCTGCTGAAAATCTGGCAAGTGATGCAGGACTGCGTCGACGCCGGTTGTCGTAACGAAGGCATCCTGCCCGGTGGCTTGAAGGTCAAACGTCGGGCGGCCGCGCTGCATCGGCAACTGTGCAAGAACCCGGAATCGTCCCTGCGCGATCCGCTGTCGGTGCTGGACTGGGTCAACCTCTACGCACTGGCGGTCAACGAAGAAAACGCCAACGGCGGGCGCGTGGTGACGGCTCCCACCAACGGTGCGGCAGGGATCGTCCCCGCTGTTTTGCATTACTACATGCGCTTCATCCCCGGGGCCAACGAAGACGGCGTCGTGCGTTTTCTGCTGACCGCGGCCGCGATCGGCATTCTCTATAAAGAAAACGCCTCGATCTCCGGCGCTGAAGTCGGCTGTCAGGGTGAAGTCGGCGTGGCCTGCTCCATGGCCGCCGGCGCCCTGTGCGAAGTCCTCGGCGGCACCGTGCAGCAAGTGGAAAACGCCGCCGAAATCGGCATGGAACACAACCTCGGCCTGACCTGCGACCCGATTGGCGGGCTGGTGCAAGTGCCTTGCATCGAGCGCAACGCTATGGGTTCGGTCAAGGCGATCAATGCGGTGCGCATGGCCCTGCGTGGCGACGGTCAACACTTCGTCTCCCTCGACAAGGTCATCCGCACCATGCGTCAGACCGGCGCCGACATGAAAAGCAAATACAAGGAAACCGCCCGGGGCGGTTTGGCGGTCAACATTATCGAGTGCTGATGCTCACGCGCATTTGCACACTTTTTCAGGAGCTGAATATGTCCACCGAACAACTGTCGAAAACCCCGCTGCACGCACTGCACATCGAACTCGGCGCCCGCATGGTGCCGTTTGCTGGCTACGACATGCCGGTGCAATACCCGCTCGGCGTGATGAAAGAACACCAGCACACCCGTGATCAGGCCGGGCTGTTCGATGTCTCGCACATGGGCCAGATCCGTCTGACCGGCGCCAATGCCGCCAAGGCGCTGGAAAGCCTGGTGCCGGTCGACATCATCGACTTGCCGGTGGGCACGCAGCGCTACGCGATGTTCACCAACGAAACCGGCGGCATCCTCGACGACCTGATGGTCGCCAACCTGGGTAACGACGAACTGTTCCTGGTGGTCAACGCCGCCTGCAAGGACCAGGACCTGGCGCATCTGCGCAAACACATCGGCGACCAGTGCACTATCGAGCCGCTGTTTGAAGAACGCGCCCTGCTCGCTCTGCAAGGTCCGGCCGCCGTCACCGTGCTCGCGCGCCTGGCGCCTGAAGTGGTGAAGATGACCTTCATGCAGTTCGCCCGCGTGAAACTGCTGGGCGTGGACTGCTTTGTCAGCCGTTCGGGCTACACCGGTGAAGACGGTTACGAAATCTCCGTGCCGGCCGCCAACGCCGAAGCCCTGGCTCGCGCCTTGTTGGCCGAACCTGAAGTGGCGGCCATCGGCCTTGGCGCTCGCGACTCCCTGCGCCTGGAAGCCGGCCTGTGCCTCTATGGCCACGACATGAACACCGAGACCACCCCGATCGAAGCCAGCCTGCTGTGGGCCATCTCCAAGCCTCGTCGCGCTGATGGCGCACGTGCCGGCGGCTTCCCTGGCGCTGAAACCGTGTTCGGACAGCAACAAGCCGGTGTCAGCCGCAAGCGCGTTGGCCTGTTGCCTCAGGAACGCACGCCGGTGCGCGAAGGCGCAGAGATCGTCAATGAAGCAGGCGACATCATTGGTGCGGTTTGCAGTGGCGGCTTCGGTCCGACCCTGGGCGGCCCTTTGGCGATGGGTTACGTCGACAGTGCTTACATCGCTCTCGATTCGCCGGTATGGGCGATTGTTCGTGGGAAAAAGGTGCCTCTGCTTGTAAGCAAAATGCCATTTGTTCCACAACGCTACTACCGCGGCTGATTGACTGTTTCTATAAGTAACGCGGTTGCGTTAACAGCGCACTAATGTGTAACGCAACCGCCATAAAACAGTGCATCACTTTACCTGTAAGCTTCGTTTATGAACGTTGCTTATAACGATCGAAAACAATTGAACACGGCGATTCCATTAGCCAACACTAGTTGCGGCATTAACGCCCAGACGCGAGCAAATCCGCGCCCTCCACGGGGCTTGTTTTTTCTCCCGTGGTTGGCGTAGAGTTTATTCACTGTGTTTGCATGGGTCGCTTGGAATCGTGACCTGGGCAGTAGCCTACAAGTTAGCTACATCCCGTTCGACGTCTTCTTACTCTCCTGCAACCAGCCCCAGTACTCTTTCACAAGAAGGAGGCTGTCATTAATTTTTGCGTCAAAGGAATAAGAAATGTCCACACGTCAGAGCGGTACCGTCAAGTGGTTTAACGACGAGAAAGGTTTTGGTTTTATCACTCCAGAAAGCGGTCCGGATCTGTTCGTGCATTTCCGCGCTATTCAGGGCAACGGCTTCAAGAGCCTGAAAGAAGGCCAGAAAGTGACTTTCGTTGCTGTGCAAGGCCAGAAAGGCATGCAGGCTGACGAAGTACAAGCAGAAGCCTGATCTTCTGTAACGAAAAAGCCCCTGATGCTGATATCAGGGGCTTTTTTGTGCGCGTAAATCCGTAAAATGGCTTCTTTTTTCCGTCCAGAGGCTGCCATGTCGAAACATCTTCTCAAACCCCAGGGCGACTTTCCTGCCGTCACCCTGGGTCGTCGCCTGGCAGCGATGTTCTACGACTTCCTGTTGTGTACCGCCCTGCTGATCGTCACCAGCGGGATTTACAAGATGATCCAGATGGCGATCATCGGCGAAGACAAAATGCGCACCCTGACCGAAGCCGGCGCGCTGGACGGCGATCCATTGCTCTCAACGGTGCTGCTGTTTGTGCTGTTCGGCTTCTTCGCCAAGTTCTGGACCTGGTCCGGTCAGACCCTGGGCATGCAGGTCTGGTGCATACGCGTGCAAAACGCCGACGGTTCATCCATCAGCCTGTGGCAGGCATTGCTGCGCTTTGTGGTGTCGATCGCGTCCTTGCTGTGCGTCGGGCTGGGTTTCTTCTGGTCGCTGTTCGACAAACAGAAACGCAGCTGGCATGACATCTACTCCAATACCCAGCTCGTGCGGATTCCAAAGAAAACCAAGTAATCCAGCCATACGAAAACCACTGTGGGAGCGAGCTTGCTCGCGATGGCGGCGTTTCAGTCAACATGTATGTGACTGACAGACCGCTATCGCGAGCAAGCTCGCTCCCACAGTTTTTTGCAACTAGCTGACAGATCTCAGGCGTTGCCGGCTAATTTCATCCGCGCGGCCTGGGTGAAGTCGAGCATGCGCTTGAGCGGCCGAATCGCTTGTGGAATCAGCGCGGGATCGACAAATATCTCGTTAGTCCCTTCCTTCAAGCTCTTGAGCGTGCGCTCAAGGGTATTCATCGCCATCCATGGGCAATGTGCGCAACTGCGGCATGCTGCACCGTTACCGGCCGTTGGCGCTTCGATGAAGACCTTGTCCGGGCACAGCTGCTGCATCTTGTAGAAGATGCCGCGATCGGTGGCGACGATCAGGGTCTGGTTTGGCAGGCTCTGGGCTGCCGCAATCAACTGACTGGTGGAGCCGACGGCATCCGCCAACTCGATCACCGCCGTCGGCGACTCCGGGTGCACGAGAATCGCTGCATCCGGGTACAGCGCCTTCATGTCTTCGAGCTGCTTGGACTTGAACTCCTCGTGAACGATGCAGGCACCGTCCCACAGCAGCATGTCCGCGCCGGTCTGACGCTGGATGTAGGTGCCCAGGTGTTTATCCGGCCCCCAGATGATGGTTTCGCCGTTATCCATCAGGCTTTCGACGATCTCCAGCGCGCAGCTTGAAGTCACCACCCAATCCGCCCGGGCTTTGACCGCCGCCGACGTGTTGGCATACACCACCACGGTACGCTCCGGGTGCTGATCACAGAACGCCGAGAACTCGTCCACCGGGCAACCCAGGTCCAGCGAGCAAGTCGCTTCCAGGGTTGGCATCAGGATGCGTTTTTCAGGGTTGAGGATTTTGGCGGTTTCGCCCATGAACTTCACACCGGCGACCACCACGGTCTTGGCCGGATGAGCATTGCCGAAGCGGGCCATCTCCAGCGAGTCGGAGACGCAACCACCGGTTTCTTCGGCCAGGGCCTGAATAACCGGATCGCAATAGAAGTGAGCAACCAGCACCGCATCCTGAGCCTTGAGCTCGGCAGCGATGGCGGCACGGTAATAGGCCTCCTCCTCGGCAGTCAGCGGCTTGGGCTGCTTGGCGTCGAGGTGGGCTTGAACCAGAAGGCGTTCGGAAATCTGCGTCATGTTCGCAAGACCTGCAGGCGCTTTCGCGCGAAAGTCGAGTATACACCCGGCTCCGGACCCTTCAGGGTACCGCCGGGAGAGTGAGTATCATCAGGCATGGACAACGTTGAAGCTGCGCAAGGCTACAGAATATCCCGTGGATGCAAAAGATGATTCTGACCTGCGTCACGGGTTGCAGCCCGGAACTGGGCGAGCTCAAATCGCGGGCAAAAAAAAATCCGGAAATCCTCACTTGCGTGGGCCTTCCAGACTTTTAAAACTGCTACAAAAATGGTGGGTCGTGTGGGATTCGAACCTACGACCAATTGGTTAAAAGCCAACTGCTCTACCAACTGAGCTAACGACCCGCTGTGTGGTGGCGCGTATAATACTGATTTTTAAGGACTATTCAACACCTAATTTGAAATAAATCAAAAATAAGGTGTTGGGTCGCTGATTCCGGCTGCCGCAAAGCCTTCTGCACGCAGGCGGCAGCTGTCGCATTTGCCGCATGCGCGGCCATTATCGTCGGCCTGATAGCAGGAAACAGTCAGCCCGTAATCAACACCCAGCTTCACGCCTGCCTGGACAATTTGCGCCTTGCTCAGGTTCTGCAGTGGTGCCTGAATACGAAAGCCCAGCCCCTCTACGCCGGCCTTGGTCGCCAGATTGGCCATGCGCTCGAAAGACTCGATGAACTCGGGACGGCAGTCTGGGTATCCGGAGTAATCCACGGCGTTCACACCAATAAAGATGTCACGCGCGCCCAGCACTTCAGCCCAGCCCAGAGCCAGGGACAGGAACACCGTGTTGCGCGCCGGCACGTAAGTTACCGGGATGCCTTCGCCCGCCACTTCCGGCACATCGATACTGCTATCGGTCAGTGCAGAACCGCCGATGCCATTCAGGTTCAGACCGATGACCTTGTGTTCGATAACACCCAAGTCTCGGGCGACACGTTCGGCGGCGTGCAATTCGGCGTGAGACCGCTGACCGTAGTCGAAGCTCATGGTGTAGCAGCTGTAGCCTTCAGCACGAGCCATGGCCACAACGGTCGCGGAGTCGAGGCCGCCGGACAGCAGGATGACCGCACGTTTTTCAGCAGTGTTCAGTTGTTCAGTCATTTCAGCGCCCCGGCTCGTCATTCCACAGATATTTATGCAACTGCAATTGCAGACGCACTGGCAGGTTGTCCGCCACCACCCAGTCAGCCAGGTCCCGTGCATTGAGGTCATGGTGACTTGGCGAAAACAGGACTTCACCGGCGCGCTGATCCAGACCGTACTGGATCAGCTTGGACACGGCCCAGTCATAGTCTTCTCGCGAGCAGATGACGAACTTCACCTGATCGTTGCGCGTGAGCAGTTCGATGTTCTCGTAGCGGTTGCGATGGGCTTCTTTCGAACCCGGGGTTTTCAGGTCGACGACGCGACTGACCCGTGGATCGACCGCCGAGATATCCAGGGCGCCGCTGGTTTCCAGCGAGACCTCGTAACCGGCGTCACACAACTGCTTGAGCAATGGGATGGCGTTGGGTTGTGCCAACGGCTCGCCGCCGGTGACACAGACGTAACGCGGACGAAAACCAGCCACTTGCTCAAGAATGTCGTCGAGCGTGCGAATGGTGCCGCCAGTGAATGCATAAGCGCTGTCGCAGTATTGGCAACGCAATGGGCAACCGGTCAGACGCACAAAAACAGTGGGCAGCCCGGCAGTCCGCGTTTCACCCTGCAACGAGTAGAAAACTTCGGTGATTCTCAATGTGTCTTGCATAGTCGCCACGGGCATAACAGCTAAACAGGCTGTCCGCCTCCGTCAGGCACTTCAAGGAACCCCGCCACCGCGCAGATCCCAAAAAGCGTGTTTCATAAAAAGGGCGTGAATTCTAACGAAAAAACCCGCGACAAGCGCGGGTTTCTTCGAAACAGGTCAAGCAGCCTTACATTTTCTGCAGATCACGCTGAGCCAGCTGAGCAGCGGAAGTGCCCGGGTATTGCGACACAACCTGTTGCAGAATGCCTTTGACCTTGTCGGGGTGACCAAGGCGGCGCTCTACATCAGCCAGCTTGTACAGCGAATCAGGCACTTTTGGATGCTTGGGGTACAGCTGTGAAACCTTGGCAAAAGCCTGACCCGCACCTTGCAGATCGCCTTTGGCCAAGTTCACTTCGCCCAACCAGTACTGGGCATTACCCGCGTACTGACTGTTCGGGTACTTGCGCAGGAATGCGGCAAAAGCCTGGCTGGCCTTGTCGAAATCCTTGGCTTTGATCAGGTCGAAGGCTGCATCGTAATACAGTTTTTCCTTCGCCGGATCAGCCGGTTCGCTACCCGCGGCAGGTGCCTGAGCGGCTGCCGCTCCTGCGGCTGCGCCCACTGCCGCACCGGGGGCATTCAAACTGCCACCGGTGGAAGAATTATCAGGAGTCGCGGCTGGTGCAACGCCGGTTCCTATGCGCCGATCAAGATCCTGATATCGCTCCAGGTTCTCTTGCTTCATGCGCGCTACATCATTTTGCAGAACTTCGATGATGCCTTGTTGGCGCGAGATCTGCTCCTGCATCGATTGCAGTTGGTTGAACAGCTCGCCCTGTGCCGAGACAGGGGCCGAAACCCCTCCCCCGGCATAGGAGCCGTTCGTACCGTAACCCGCAGGCGGATTACTAGTCCCGCTATTGTTATAGCCGGAGTCGTTATCGACCACAGGAACCGCAGCCCACACCGCAAGCGGTGCGAGGCTGAGAGCCAAAACAGTTACAGCACGACGGCACGTTCGCATGACGAATTACTTACGCAGTTCGACGCGACGGTTTTGAGCCCAGGACTGCTCGTCGTTGCCGGTAGCAACTGCACGCTCTTCGCCGTAGGAAACCAGTTCCAGCTGAGCTGGGGAAACACCTTGCAGTACCAGGTAACGCTGAACGGCTTTCGCACGACGCTCGCCCAGTGCCATGTTGTACTCACGAGTACCACGTTCGTCGGTGTTGCCTTCCAGAACAACGCGAGCGCCGTTTGCTTTCAGGTCTTTGGCGTGAATGTCCAGGGAGCGCATGGCTTCTGGCTTCAGATCCGAACTGTCGTATTCGAAGTAGAAAGTGGTGATTGCGCGCAGAGCAGCTTCTTCGCTCAGGGAGCCGTCAACTGCACCAGTGTTTGCGCCGTAACCAGCGTTTGGATCTACAGCGCCTTCACCGGCATTGTCGCCGCCTTTGGACGAGCAACCTACAGCTACAGCCATGGCCAGAGCCAGCGCAGCAAATTTACCAAACTTCAGCATTTCCATCGTGAAACTCCTAATGAACCCCAGTGTGTTAAGTACAACGTGTAGCGCCGCGTCAGTTCAGGTAAGGGGACCAGGAAGGTTCTCTGACTTCGCCTTGTGCGGTAGGAAGCGGGAGCCTTACGCGTCCATTAATGGACACGAGCATCAAGACTCCCCGGCCCTGCTGGCGGGTGGCGTAGATTACCATGGTGCCGTTGGGCGCAACAGTAGGCGACTCGTCCAGAGTGCTCTCAGTGAGGATTTTTACGCTTCCGCGCTGCAAATCCTGGGCCGCCACCTTGAAATTAGTGAAACCTTCCTGACGATGGATCATCACCAGGGTCTTTTCGTCAGCCGAAAGTTTAGGGTTGGCGTTGTAGTTACCGATAAAGGTCACACGTTCCGCACCACCACCGCCTGCGCTGGTTTTGTAGATCTGCGGCTTGCCGCCACGGTCCGAGGTGAAGTAGATGGTCGAACCATCTTTACCCCAGAACGGTTCGGTGTTGATGCCAGGACCGTTAGTGACACGCGTAATCTGACGCGAACCCAGGTTCATCACGTAGATGTCCGGGTTACCATCTTTCGAAAGTACGAATGCCAGACGATTGCCATCAGGCGACCATGCTGGCGCGCCATTCAGGCCTTCGAAGTTGGTGATCTGCTCACGGCGACCGGTGTCGATGTTCTGCATGAAGATACGCGGACGCTTCTGCTCGAACGACACATAAGCGATGCGCTTGCCGTCCGGTGCGAAACGCGGCGACAGGATCGGCTCGCGCGATTGCAGCAGGGTCACAGCACGGGCACCGTCATAGTCCGAACGTTGCAGCGTGTAGCGAGTGTTCTTCTCGGAGAAACGCTCAGCCGTCACGTACAGCAGACGAGTCGAGAACGCACCTTTGATACCGGTGAGTTTTTCGAACGACTGGTCCGCGATGTAGTGCGACATGTCGCGCAGTTGATCGACGCTGCCCGACACGCTGCCGGTCAGCACTTGCTGCTCGGTGGCGACGTTGAACAGTGCGTATTGGACCTGCAGGCGACCGCCTGCAGGAGCAATACTGCCGACCATGACGTACTGGGCACCCAGCGCCTTGAAGTCACGGAAGATGATTTCGCTGGCCTGGCTTGGCTGGCTGATCATGTTCTGTTTTGGAATCGGCGAGTAGTAACCCGAGTTGCGCAGGTCGTTACCGATGATTTCGGCCATGTCGTCCGGCAGCACGCTGCCGCCCTGGTTGCCAAACGGAACGACTGCGATCGGGGTGGCCCGATCACTGCCGCTGGTGACCAGAATGTTTTTTTCATCAGCTGCCGCTATCCCTGCCAGGCAGCAGATAACGACAAGCATTCCTCGAAGAAGGTTTCTCACAAGGCTAGATCCTCAGGTGTGAATGTCATCTTGAATGAACGATACGGAGCGAAATCGCTCGGCTTCATTCCCTGCATTTCTGTCAAACGTCCAATATTCTTCACCGCTGCTACAGCAGAAGCGTCAAATGGACCATCGCCACTGGACTTGCCGACGCTGACCGAAGTCACCGTACCGTCCGGCAACATGCCGATTTGCAACACGACTGTCATGCCTTTGCGGGCCGAAGGTGGACGAGCCCAACCTTCCGCTGCACGAGCACGGATCAGATCATCGAAACTACCGGCGACTTCGTCACCCTGCTCATCCGCCAAGGCCTGCTGACGCTCCGGCGTGTCGGAAAGCAAATCTGCCAAGGCCTGAGCCTTTTTGTCTTCGGCGGATTTACGTGCCGCTTCCTGCGATTTTTTCTTCGCAGCATCGGCAGCAGCTTTCTTCTTCGCGTCTTCGGCGACTTTCTTCTTCGCGTCTTCAGCTTCAGATTTCTTCTTGGCGTCTTCCGCGGCTTTCTTCTTCGCGTCTTCGACGATCTTTTTCTTCGCTTCTTCAGCGGCCGCTTTCTTGGCCTCTTCTTCAGCCGCTTTCTTGGCTTCTTCTTCAGACTTCTTCTTGGCTATATCAGCCAATTGTTTCTCTTCGACCTTTTTGGCTTCGGCAGTCTTCTTCGCTTCATCGGCTTTCTTGGCTTCATCAGCCTTTTTTGCCTCATCCGCTTTCTTCGTCTCGTCGGCCTTCTTGGATTCTTCGGCTTTTTGAGCCGCATCTTCCTTCTTTTGTTCCGCGGCCTTGATCGCTTCCTGTTCGATCTTTTTCTGTTCCATCTGTTCGACTTCGGTCTGACGCGCGGCAGATTTCTTCGCCTCACCCGCAATCTTCTGATTGGTCTGGGTGGTCGCCTGACTTTTCGATTTCAGTTGATACAGGGTCGCCTGGACAATCGGCTTGGCCGGCGGCAGTTCTGGTGTGAAGGCAAAACTGACGAACAGCATGCCGAACACCAGCACGTGCAAGACAATCGCCAGGACACTAGGCCAGAAGTAGCTTTCCGAGGCGGACGGCTCTCGCATTTGCTGCATCAGGGTGCCTCGGTAATCAAGCCAACGTTACCGACCCCGGCTTTCTGCAACCCGCCCATGGCGCCCATGACGGAACCGTAATCAACGGTCTTGTCGCCGCGGATGAACACTTGGGTACGCTTGCCGCCTTCAGTACCGGCGCGAATGATCTTGGTCACGGCGTCAGTCATCTGCGGCAAGGTCATTGCCTTGTCCTGCTGCTTTTCAGTGTCGACTTCGCTGCCAAGGTTCCAGTAATAGGTCTTGTCAGCCTTGATCGAAATGGTCAGGACCTGAGTGTTGTTGTCCTGCGGCAAGGCTTCGCTGGAAACCTTGGGCAGATCAACTTTCACGCCCTGATTGAGCATCGGAGCGGTCACCATGAAGATGACCAGCAGTACCAGCATCACGTCGATGTAAGGCACCACGTTCATCTCGGCAACCGGCTTGCGCTTTTTGCGAGCTCGAGCGATTAAAGCCATTGGAAATTACCTGCTTATTCTTCGCTGGTGTGCACTTTGCGGTGCAGGATCGCCTGGAATTCATCGGCGAAGGTGTAGTAACGGCCCAGCAGGGTTTCACTGCGAGCAGCAAAACGGTTGTAAGCGATAACGGCCGGGATGGCGGCGAACAGACCGATCGCGGTTGCAATCAGTGCCTCGGCGATACCTGGAGCCACAGTGGCCAGCGTCGCTTGCTGGGCAGTTGCCAGACCACGGAAGGAGTTCATGATCCCCCAGACGGTACCGAACAGACCGATGTACGGGCTGACGGAACCTACGGTCGCGAGGAACGGCAGGCTCTGCTCGAGCTTTTCTTCTTCGCGGGAAATGGCGACGCGCATGGCGCGGGCCACGCCTTCCATGACCGCTTCCGGGTCAACGCCTGGCTGCTGGCGCAGACGGGAGAATTCCTTGAAACCGGCACGGAAGATCTGCTCTACGCCCGAATCCGGATCAGGGTTGCTGCCGGCCTGACGGTAGAGTTTGGACAGGTCGATACCCGACCAGAAGCGCTCTTCAAAGCTCTCCAGGGCACGTCGACCGGCGCGCAGCAGATTGCTGCGCTGAAAGATCATGATCCATGAGGTCACCGATGCGGCTACCAGGATCAGCATTACCAGTTGCACCACGATACTGGCATTGCTGACCAGGCTCCACATGGAGGAATGGTCGACGACGTTAGCTTCCACGCTTTATCTCCTGCTTTGAGTGTGTACCCGCGCCGCTCACGTCGGCAAAGGCCGCACGTAGAGCTTCGGGAATGGCCCGGGGTTTCAAACTGTTAGTGCGCACACAGGCCACCAAAAACTGCCCTTCGCAGAGCAGCGCATTATCCGTGGCTCGCCTGACCTGCTGTTTGAAGCGCAGGCTGACACGGTTCAATTCGATTACTTCAGCGCTTACCAGCAGCTCGTCGTCCAGTCGCGCCGGCGCGTGGTAACGCGCTTCGCTGGAATGCACGACGAACAACAGGTCCTCCCCTGCAAGCTGGGATTGGGCAAAGCCCAGCTCCCGGAGCCGCTCGGTTCGAGCCCGTTCCATAAACTTGAGGTAATTAACGTAATACACGATGCCGCCCGCATCGGTGTCCTCGTAATAAACGCGACAACGATGTGCGAAAGGCTCAAGCCCGTTTTGCGCGCGCATACTCTAGTGCTTACTCCTCAGGTTGCCAATCCGGCCAGGCAACTGTTTTTCATTGATTCACGGCTTTCTGGCGAAAGTACGGTCCTAGGACCGCACAAACCCCGAATAAATCAGCGCGCAAAGGTTACTAATCGTCCACGGCATCGAGGAACTCGTCTACCACGGGCATCTCGCCCAATCGTGACGGGATGTTTAAACCGAAGTGCAGGTACGCATGCCGGGTCACCACTCGCCCCCGCGGCGTACGCATGATGTAGCCCTGCTGGATCAAGTACGGCTCAAGCACGTCTTCAATGGTGTGACGCTCTTCACTGATGGCTGCAGCGAGGCTATCGACCCCGACCGGCCCACCGTCGAACTTCTCGATCATGGTCAACAACAGACGTCGATCCTGGTGATCGAAACCACGCTCGTCGACATCCAGCAGGTTCAAGGCCAGGTCGGCGATCGGTTTGGTGATGTGGCCCTTGGCGCGAACTTCGGCGAAATCCCGAACCCGGCGCAGCAAGCGGTTGGCGATCCGCGGCGTACCACGGGCACGGCGGGCGATTTCGAAGGCGCCTTCCGGGTCCAGCGGCAAGCCGAGGATGTTAGCCGAACGACTGACAATCGTTGCTAGGTCGGCGGTGTTGTAGAACTCCAGGCGCTGGACGATCCCGAAACGGTCGCGCAGCGGATTGGTCAGCATGCCGGCACGGGTCGTTGCACCGACCAGGGTGAACGGCGGCAGATCAAGCTTGATCGAGCGCGCGGCCGGCCCTTCGCCGATCATGATGTCGAGCTGGAAATCCTCCATGGCCGGGTACAGCACTTCTTCGACGATCGGCGAGAGCCGATGGATTTCGTCGATAAACAGCACGTCGTGTGGCTCAAGATTGGTCAGCAGCGCAGCCAGATCACCCGGGCGCTCAAGCACAGGGCCCGAGGTGCTCTTGATCGACACGCCCATTTCTTGGGCGATGATGTTGGCCAGAGTGGTTTTACCCAGACCCGGCGGGCCGAAAATCAGCGTGTGGTCCAGGGATTCATTGCGCCCACGAGCCGCCTGGATGAACAACTCCATTTGCTCGCGAACGGTCGGCTGGCCAATGTACTCGGCCAGGCTGACAGGACGAATCGCCCGGTCCTGGACTTCCTCGCGGTCACGAGGACCAGGTGTGGCGGTAATCAGACGATCAGCTTCAATCACTTAGATCATTCCCTTCAGGGCACGACGAATCATGTCTTCACTGCTCAAACCTTTCTCCTTGATCGCGGAAATCGCCTTGCTGGCTTCCTGCGGCTTGTAGCCCAGGGAGATCAGCGCGCTGACCGCGTCATTTTCGGCGGTGGCAACCGGAGCTGGCGCATCTGGCCCACCCGGCTGGTTTGGCACCAACGCGAACATCGCCGGCACCGTTTCCCAGGCCTTGAAGCGATCCTTGAGTTCCACCAGCAAACGCTCGGCAGTCTTCTTGCCCACGCCCGGCACCTTGGTCAGTGCCGAGGTGTCCTGGGACTGCACGCAACGGACCAGCTCATCGACTTCCAGGCTCGACATCAGGGCCAGGGCCAATTTCGGCCCCACACCATTGAGACGGATCAACTCGCGAAAAAAGTCTCGCTCGCGCTTGCCGAAGAAGCCATAGAGTAACTGCGCGTCTTCGCGTACGACCAAATGGGTGTGCAAGGTCAGCGGCTCACCGACCGACGGCAAGCGATAAAGCGTGGTCATGGGCACTTCCAGCTCATACCCCAGACCGTTTACATCCAGAATCAGGTGCGGCGGCTGTTTCTCAGCCAGTGTTCCGCGCAAGCGTCCAATCACGTTTCAGATCCTTGAGCGTTGGCCAGATCAGTGCTGGCGACTGACAGAACAAGGGTTTTGCGCCGACGACACAGGCGCAAAACCCTCGCTCCATAAAAAATTGATTGCTGATGCTATCAGAGACGCAGGCGCCCGCCACGACTGCGTGCCGTACCCAGGCCATGGGGTAACAGGCTGGAACGGGTGTGAGCATGGCAAATGGCAATGGCCAGGGCGTCCGAGGCATCGATTTGCGGCTTGCTGGTCAGTTTCAGCATGTGCATGACCATCATTTGCACCTGCTCTTTATTCGCCGCGCCGGTCCCGGTCACCGCCTGCTTGACCTGCGTCGCGGTGTATTCAGCGATTTCCAGGCTTTCTTCCGCCCCGGCAACGATGGCTGCGCCGCGGGCCTGGCCAAGTTTCAGCGCAGAGTCGGCGTTGCGCGCCATGAAGACCTTTTCGATCCCCATGGTCACCGGGCCGTAGGTCTGGATGACTTCGCGCACGCCGCGATAGACGATTTGCAGGCGTTCATGCAGCTCGCCGGAACCTGTGCGAATGCAGCCCGACGCCACGTAAACGCAACCACGCCCGGTATCACGCACTACGCCATAACCGGTAATGCGCGAACCGGGGTCGATACCAAGAATTAAAGTCATAACGCCTGCGGGTTAGGTAAGAGCACGATATTCAATACAGCGAATAACAATTGTGGGAGCTGGCTTGCCTGCGATGGCATCACCTCGGTGTATCAGACAGACCGAAGTGATGGCATCGCAGGCAAGCCAGCTCCCACATTAGATCTTAGTCACCCTTATCCGAGCTGTGCGGCGACTGCCTCTGGAATGTCCGCGTTGGAGTAGACGTTCTGCACGTCATCCAGGTCTTCAAGCATGTCGATCAGCTTGAGAACCTTCTCGGCGCCTTCCAGGTCCAGTTCGGCACTGGTGGTCGGCAACATCACGATTTCCGCGTCATCACCTTTGAAACCGGCCGCTTCCAGCGCATTACGCACTGAGTAGAAACCGGCGAACGAGGTGAATACGTCGATGGAGCCGTCTTCGTGGGTCACCACGTCATCGGCATCGGCCTCCATCGCCGCTTCCATCAGCGCATCTTCGTCAACGCCTGGTGCGAAGGAAATCTGCCCCTTGCGCTCGAACAGATAGGCCACCGAACCGTCCGTACCGAGGTTGCCGCCGCACTTGCTGAACGCGTGGCGAACAGCGGCGGCGGTGCGATTGCGGTTGTCGGTCATGCACTCGACCATCACCGCCACGCCGCCCGGGCCGTAGCCTTCGTAGGTCAGTTCGACCATGTCGTCGGTGTCGGCAGCACCGGCGCCGCGGGCGACCGCGCGATCAATGATGTCGCGGCTCATGTTCGCGCCGAGGGCCTTGTCCAGCGCCAGACGCAAACGCGGGTTGGAACCCGGATCACTACCGCCCTGACGGGCAGCAACGGTCAGTTCACGAATCCACTTGGTGAAAATCTTGCCCTTCTTGGCATCCTGACGTTCTTTGCGGTGCTTGATGTTCGCCCACTTGGAATGACCCGCCATATCTCGCTCCGAATTCTCTTTGAAACATTGCCCGCCGCACCATGAGGCGCCAGCCAGCAAACAAAAATCTCGACCACTCTATAAAAGAAAGGGCGCATCCGAAGATGCGCCCTTCTGGTCAGCCTTACTCAGCTTTAGGCGTTTCGCGCAGACGAATGTGCAGTTCGCGCAATGCCTTGGCATCTACCACACCCGGGGCCTGAGTCATGACGCAAGCGGCGCTCTGGGTTTTCGGGAAGGCAATCACTTCACGGATCGACTGGGCGCCGGTCATCAGCATCACCAGACGGTCCAGACCGAAGGCCAGACCACCGTGCGGCGGCGCGCCGTATTTCAGGGCGTCAAGCAGGAAGCCGAATTTCTCTTCCTGTTCCGCTTCACTGATACCCAGCAGACGGAATACCGACTGTTGCATTTCCTTGCGGTGGATACGGATCGAACCGCCACCCAGCTCGGTGCCGTTCAGGACCATGTCGTAGGCACGGGACAGAGCGGTCGCCGGGTTGGCTTCCAGTTCTTCCGGGGTGCACTTCGGCGCGGTGAACGGGTGGTGCAAGGCAGTGAAGCTACCGTCGTCGTTCTCTTCGAACATCGGGAAGTCGACAACCCACATCGGTGCCCACTCGCACGTCAGCAGGTTCAGATCGTTACCGACCTTGATCCGCAGCGCGCCCAGGGCTTCGCTGACGATCTTGGCTTTGTCGGCACCGAAGAACACAATGTCGCCGTCAACCGCGCCAACGCGATCAAGGATCACATTGAGGTTGGCTTCAGGGATGTTCTTGACGATCGGCGATTGCAGACCTTCAACGCCTTTGGCGCGCTCGTTGACCTTGATGTACGCCAGGCCCTTGGCACCGTAGATGCCGACGAACTTGGTGTAGTCGTCGATCTGCTTGCGCGGCATGCTCGCCGCGCCTGGAACGCGCAGAGCGGCAACGCGGCATTTCGGGTCGTTGGCAGGGCCGCTGAACACCTTGAAGTCGACGTCTTTCAGTTGATCGGCAACGTCAACCAGTTCCAGCGGGTTACGCAGGTCCGGCTTGTCGGAACCGTAACGACGCATGGCCTCTTCGTAGGTCATGTGCGGGAACTCACCGAATTCCAGGTCCAGCACTTCCTTGAACAGGTTGCGGATCATGCCTTCGGTGATACCGATGATGTCTTTTTCATCGAGGAAGCTGGTTTCGATGTCGATCTGAGTGAATTCAGGCTGACGGTCGGCACGCAGGTCTTCGTCGCGGAAGCACTTGGCGATCTGGTAGTAGCGATCGAAGCCGGCAACCATCAACAGTTGCTTGAACAGCTGCGGCGATTGCGGCAAGGCGAAGAACGAACCGGCGTGAGTACGGCTCGGCACCAGGTAATCGCGAGCACCTTCCGGGGTAGCGCGAGTCAGGATCGGCGTCTCGACGTCGAGGAAGCCGTTCTCGTCCAGATAACGACGGATGCTGGTGGTCATGCGCGAACGCAGACGCAGCTTCTCGAGCATTTCCGGACGACGCAGGTCGATGAAGCGATAACGCAGACGGGTTTCTTCGCCGACGTCGGAGAACTCGTTGAGCGGGAACGGCGGGGTTTCCGCTTCGTTCAGTACTTCCAGTTCGTAGCCCAGCACTTCGATCATGCCCGACGCCATGTTGGCGTTGCCGGCACCGGCCGGACGCAGGCGAACCTTGCCGGTGACCTTGACCACGTATTCGCTGCGCACGCGATCGGCGGCGGCGAAGGTTTCAGCGCGGTCCGGGTCGAACACCACCTGGGCCAGACCGTCACGATCACGGATATCGAGGAAAATCACCCCACCGTGGTCACGGCGACGGTGAACCCATCCGCAAAGGGTAATTTCCTGGCCTTCCAGGCTTTCGTTCAGTTGGCCGCAATAATGGCTGCGCATCATGGTCGTAGTTTCACTTCTCGTAATTCGAAATTCATTTGGAGAACCTGCAACAGCCCCGCCCTTTAGAAAGGCGCCAGATGATGCAAGAGCTCGCACGTGTGGTTCAACTCAGGTCCAAGACCCTAGTCAGCTTTGTCGCCGCCGGCCAGATTCTTCTTGGAACCGGTCTTGAAATCGGTTTCGTACCAGCCGGTGCCGCTAAGGCGGAAGCCCGGCATGGACAGCATCTTCTTAAGCTCTGGCGCCTGGCAGGCAGGGCAGTCGACCAGCGGTGCTGCGCTGATCTTTTGAATGGCTTCCAACTGATGACCACAGGAAGCACATTGATAGTCGTACATCGGCATGGGGGTTGTCTCGGCGATCAGATTGCTACCGCACACGCTGGGTTTTGCGGCAAAGAGCGGGATTATATCCATTAAATGCAGCCTGTGCAGCCGTAAGACTGCACAGACCGACACTCTACCCATTCCACCCCTTGTGGCTAAGGCATGGCGACGCAGCCGCCTTCCTTCAGGCTGTGCACGACGCACACAACCCGCACCAGCCCGGTGAAGTTCTTGACCCCGCCGTGACGTAAATGCACCTCGCGGTCCACATGGGACAACAGCGCACTGACCGTACAGCAGTTGACCTTGGCCATGTCACCCAAAATATCCCAGTAGACCTGTTCAAGCCGCAAACAGGTTGCAAAGCCATTCAGCCGCACTGACCGGGATAAAGGCTGGGCCAGGCCCATATCAAATTCGCTGACAAATGGATCGATCCTTATCTCCTTGACCGGACCGACCCTCACCTCGCTTCTCCTGTCTTCGTAATCCATATCGTTGACACTCCTTTGCCATCCTTGCTTTTTTATAAGAGCAACAAGCTGTTTCTCTATAAAAGCGCAGGCGCAAAGTTATATCCAGATGACTTTATGACCATCAACGTAGGATAAGCCAACAACTGAAGGGCGATCATGGAGACCGTCCTAGTCCAGTCAATTTCCTACACACCTAGGTGCAATATCATTCAATGGAAAGGCATTTAAAGTCACGAGAAGACAGGGCGCGAACAACACCTCATGGGCGCCATCCGCGCACCGACATTGTTACTGATCCAGCAGGGAGCGCAGCATCCACGCGGTTTTCTCGTGGACTTGCATCCGCTGGGTCAGGAGGTCAGCTGTTGGCTCGTCACTGACCTTGTCGAGCAGAGGGAATATCCCGCGTGCAGTACGTGTGACCGCCTCTTGCCCGTCGACCAGTTGCTTGATCATGTCTTCGGCGCTGGGCACGCCGACCTCTTCTTTAATAGAAGACAGTCGAGCATAAATGGAATAGGCGCCTGGCGCAGGAAACCCGAGGGCGCGAATGCGCTCGGCAATCGAATCGACGGCCAGGGCCAACTCGTTATATTGCTCCTCGAACATCAAGTGCAAAGTCCGAAACATCGGACCGGTGACGTTCCAATGGAAGTTATGGGTTTTCAAATAAAGTACATAAGTGTCCGACAGCAGGCGCGAAAGTCCGTCGACGATGGACTTGCGATCCTCTTCACTGATACCGATATCGATTGCCATGCGTTTCCCCTAAAGGTGATGAAATTCATCCAACAGGTGCAGGACCACTCTAGCAAGCCTGCCGGCACCCCGCAGCCCGGATTCTCCAGATAGCTGCGACAAATCGACCCTCAGGGCACCGCTGGACTGGCTGATTTGAGTAGCCGCAGGCTTTGCTGTTAAATAGGCAGTGTGTCGCTACCGCCTATTTTCCGGGGGCTGCGCATAGGCTGATACCGGGTACGTGTCCAACGCCTCTTATTGTTCTGAAGCGAACCGTGCTCCATCAGCTCTTCCTTGTGATCCGTCTTAACGTGAGTTACTCAAAATGTTGAAAATTGTCCACCTGCTAATGGGCGCAGCAGCCTTGCTGCTGTCCTTCATCCCTAGCCTGCGATCCGAAGCCGTACCTTACCTGCAACAACCCGATGCGCTGTACCTGGCCTTTTTCGGCCTGCTCAACCTCACCCTCGCTCCTGTTATCCCCTACTGGAACAAAGGCCCGCGTCATCAACTGCAAAACCTGGTCAGCGCCCTGCTGGTTCTGACCGTCGTCCTGCAAACCCTGACGCTGATCGCGCCGATGCCTGTCATTGCCGGTCAACCTGCCGTTCTGTTCAGCCTGGTCGCTGCCCTGATTGCCGTTCTTCTGCACCTGGCCATCAGCTTCTACAAATCTTCACCGGCCGTTGCCTCGCCAAGCTATGACATGAGCAACCGCGATACCGGCACCGTCAAGTGGTTCAACACCTCCAAAGGCTTCGGCTTTATTTCCCGTGATTCCGGCGACGATATTTTCGTGCATTTCCGGGCCATTCGTGGCGAAGGTCATCGCGTTCTGGTCGAAGGCCAGCGCGTGGAGTTCTCCGTCATGAATCGTGACAAAGGCCTGCAAGCCGAAGATGTGATCGCCGCACTGCCGCGTCGCTGATCCAAGGCTAAAAAAAACCGCGAACAGCCTGGCTGTTCGCGGTTTTTTATTGCCCGTCTGTTGGTCACACTCAGTAATGCGGCGGTGGCGCTTCTTCTTCAAACGTCTCGAACTGACCGGCCATTTCCTCTTGCCGCTTGAGCAAGGCGGCCATTTGCAGTTGCAGGCGCTCAACCGCACGCTGCTGCGTCGCCAGCACATCACTCAATGCCTGGATGGTGTCATCCTGAAACGCCAGCTGGCTCTCCAGATCGGTAACGCGATCTTCCAGGCTCATGATTCAACCCTCCAGAAACGTAAAATCATCGGTCAATACCAGGCGCAACCGCTCGCGAATCAACGCGATCTGCTCTGAGCCATAAGGCTTGGCTGGGTGTTGACCCCAGACCGGCGCCGGCCAGGCGGCGTCCTCACGCTTGCGCACAATCACATGCATGTGCAACTGACTGACGACGTTACCCAAGGCCGCGACATTCAACTTGTCCGCGTCAAACGAGTCCTTGAGCATTTCCGCCAGTGCGGTCGTTTCCTGCCACAGCTGCTGTTGATCTGCGACATCCAACTGAAATATCTCACTGATATCGTCGCGACGTGGCACCAGAATGAACCAGGGGTAGTTCGAATCATTGGACAGCAGTAACCGGCAGAGTGGGAAATCCCCGATCGGTAACGTGTCTTGTTGAAGCCGTGGATCTAAAGCGAACACTGCGCGCACTCCCGCCTGGTCATCATTTTTCAGCTTAGCGTCCATCTCGAGAGACGGCGCACCAAGCGACAGGACGGCAGCATACCTGCGAACGCCGCTGGCTTCACGACGAACCACGGTCGAAACCAACCCGAGAAACTACAAACGAGCGGTCAGGCGCCCCGACATGAGTCGTTTTCGTTCAGGACGCACCATTACAGAACCAATAGCCACACGGAAAGCGCCGAACTGACTGATAAACAACGACGCGTTCGAATTTGGCAAACGGCCGCACTGTATGAATTCAGTACAGCGATTAAAATTTTTTGCACCAAAACCGCACACTGCGTCTACGCTGAGTCGGTCAGGTATCCGCCATTTACTCACTGGCGGGGTGAACCGGTAACGTTTGGGGTTGTCACGCAGTCGACCACGAGGGTACAACACGATGCAAACCATCGCGTCAAGCCCGAACAAAACGTGCTTGAACACCCCGGTTTTATGAGGTTTTTACAGCGACAGGCAAGCATTCAGAAAAAAAACCAGCAAGATTCTGATTTGTGCACGCTTGTTGCATTCACACCCACATCGCCTCTAAAGCGTCCGCTGGAAGTGGAAGCCTTAAGGCAAATAAAAACAGTGGCAGGGTTGCCCGATGGAGATTCAAGCGTTTCACCAGGGACTCTTTTTACCGATGCTCAGGCCCTGGAAAACAACGCTAAAAGTTGTCAGTCCGCTTGCGTCGAGGCTGTAAATTTGCGACATCTACCAAGCCGTTTGCGACAGGGTCGTAAAGAAGCTGCAAGGTTAGATGCGCAAGTATCGCCAACATGGTCGGCGTGATATAAGTTTGCGCCGACACAAAAAGAAAGAGCCGCCCAGATAATAAATCAGGTGGGACGGCAGTACTCTTCTAAAAACCAAAGGAGCAAATCACGATGCGCGTGATGAAGTGGAGCATGATCGCACTGGCAGTTGCAGCAGCAGCCAGCACCCAAATGGCTACGGCCGCACCTTTTGTAAGTGACCAGGCTGAAGCCAAAGGTTTTGTTGAAGACGCCAAGTTCGACTTGCTGCTTCGCAACTACTACTTCAACCGTGATAACAAAGATGGCGCCAACGACCAAAAAGACTGGACCCAGGGCATTTGGGGCAACTTCAGCTCCGGTTACACCCAGGGTCTGATCGGTGTCGGCGTTGATGCGTATGGCTACCTGGCAATCAAGCTGGACGGTGGCGACGGCACCGGTGGCACCGGCAACATGAGCCGTAGCGACACCCGAAATGCCGGCGGTCATCGCGAAGTCAACGACAGCCAGGGTAAAGCCGGCGGCGCCGTTAAAATGCGTGTCTCCAAAACCGAGCTGAAATTCGGTGACATGCAGCCAAGCACTTCGCCAGTGTTCGCTATTGGTGGCTCCCGTATCCTGCCGCAAACTGCCACCGGCTTCCAACTGCAGAGCAGCGAAATCAAAGACCTTGACCTCGAAGCCGGTCACTTTTACTCGGGTAGCAGCCAGGACAAAAACGCCCGTGACGGCGACCTGTGGGCAACCTACGCCGGTGTAGAAGCCAACAAGATCGACTACTTCGGTGGCAAGTACGGCTTTACCGACAACCTGACGGCATCCCTGTACGGCGCCAAGCTGGACGAAATCTGGAACCAGTACTACGCCAACCTGAACTACACCATCCCGTTTGGTGGCGATGAGTCGCTGAACCTGGACGGTAACATCTACAACACCAAAGACACTGGTGATGCCAAAGCCGGTGATATCAGCAACACCACCTTCTCCCTGGCAGCCGCTTTCTCGTTCCTGAAAGCACACACCATTACCGTCGCCTTCCAGAAGGTTAACGGTGACACTCCGTTCGACTACATCGGTGTGGGCAAGAACAACCGTGGCGGCGACTCGATTTTCCTCGCCAACTCCATCCAGTACTCTGACTTCAACGCCCCTAACGAGAAATCTGCTCAGATTCGCTACGACCTGAAAATGGCCGAGTATGGCGTTCCAGGTCTAAGCTTCATGACCCGTTACGTGAAAGGTTGGGACATCGACGGCACCGGCCTGGCTGAGAACAGCGTGTACCGTAAAGAGAACGGTGACCCAGTGTACGGTGCAGACGGCAAACACAACGAAACTAACTTTGAAGCCAAGTACGTTGTTCAGTCTGGCCCGGCAAAAGATCTGTCCGTCCGCCTCCGTCAAGCTTGGCACTTTGCTAACGCCGACGAAGGTGAAGGCGACGTGAAAGAGTTCCGTGTGATCGTCGACTACCCGCTGTCGATTTTGTAATCGCATCCAGTTAGTTTGCGGTAACAAACAAAAAGGCCCATCTTCGGATGGGCCTTTTTTGTTGCCTGTTTGTTACTTACTGCACCGCAGACTCCTGAACCACTCGAATCACCCGCTGTGGAAACGGAATATCGATACCGGCAGTTTTCAATCGATCACGAGACTGTTCGTTGAACATGAACAATACATCCCAGTAATCCGCCGTCTTGACCCACACCCGCAGGGAAACAGTAATCGAACTGTCGCCCAGAGTAGAAATCACTGCCTGAGGTGCCGGGTCAGCCAAAACACGCTCGTCTTGGGCCAGGTCCAGCAAAACATGACGGGCCTTCTGCAGGTCCGCTTCGTAATCAACCCCCACATCAAACACAACTTTGCGCGTCGGCTGACGGTTAGTGTTGGTGATGATGCCGTTCGACAGGTTACCGTTAGGCACTATGATCGTTTTGTTATCGCCGGTACGCAGCACAGTGTGGAAGATCTGGATGCTGTCGACAGTGCCGGCAACACCTTGGGCTTCGATCCAGTCACCAATGCGGAACGGGCGGAACAACAGAATCAGCACGCCGCCAGCGAAGTTCGCCAGGCTACCTTGCAAGGCCAGACCGATGGCCAGACCCGCCGCACCGATGGCCGCGACGAACGAGGTGGTTTCCACGCCGATCATCGATGCCACGCTGACTACCAGCAAAACCTTGAGAATAATGTTCGCCAGACTGCTGATGAACCCTTGCAGCGCGAGGTCGGCGTTACGCAGCGCCAGCAACCCGCCAAGCTTTTGCGCTACTTTGCTGATCAACCACCAGCCGATGGCCAGGGTGATCACCGCCAGCAGCACGCGGCTGCCGTATTCCATGATCATCGGAAGCCAGGCTTGAGACGCCTTGACCAGGTTGTCCACTTCAGTATTCAAATCCATCTTCTTTCTCCTGGGTTAAGCACAATCCGGGTGGGAGCGAGACCGGCTTGCCGGCGAAGAGGGCATATCAGTCGAATTCACTATTGAATGACACACCGCTTTCGCGAGCAGGCTCGCTCCCACAGGGGTCCCGCCTGAAAGGTCAGTCGCGGAAGTTGTTGAACTGTAGCGGCATATCGAACGTCTTGGCGCGCAGGGCCGCGATGGCTTCCTGCAAGTCATCACGCTTCTTGCCGGTAATGCGCACCTGCTCACCCTGAATGGCAGCCTGAACCTTGAGTTTGGCGTCTTTGACATGAGCGACGATTTTCTTCGCCAGCTCTTTGTCGATGCCTTCCTTGAGGACCGCTTCCTGCTTCATCAGTTTGCCCGACGCATAGGCATCCTTGACTTCAAGGCACTGCACGTCGATTTTGCGCTTGACCAGGGCCAGCTTGAGGATCTCAATCATCGCTTCGAGCTGGAAATCGGCTTCAGCGGTCAGGTTGACGGTCAGGTCCTTTTCCTTGAACTCGAAGGTGCCTTTGCCTTTCAGGTCATAACGACGATCGAGTTCCTTGACGGCGTTCTCGACCGCGTTGGTGACTTCGTGTTTGTCCAGTTCGGATACCACGTCGAACGACGGCATGTAATCTCTCCAATAAAAGGGCATGCTCGATCACGATAGAGCACGCCTGGCTTGCGGTTAAAATCCGCGCTGATTATAACGGGTCTTTCCCATCATTCACTGCGAGCCTCCCATGCGCGCGATAAACAGAGCAAAAAGCTGATGTCCACCACCTGGCATGTTCTGGGCGGCGGCAGCCTTGGCACCTTATGGGCCACTCGACTGGCGCGGGCCGGCGTGCCGGTCAAGCTGATCGTGCGGGACGCTGCACGCTTGCAGGCGTATGAGGCGGCGGGCGGGCTGACGCTGGTCGAACACGGTGAAGCGCAGTGCTATCCGGTGCCCGCCGAGACACCCGACAACAGTGAACCGATCAACCGTCTGCTGGTGGCGTGTAAAGCCTACGATGCCGAGAAAGCCGTGGCCCAACTGGCACCGCGCCTGGCCCCCGACGCCGAGCTGATCCTGTTGCAGAACGGTCTTGGCAGCCAGGACGCCGTCGCCACGCAGGTGCCGCAGGCACGCTGCATTTGCGCGTCAAGCACCGAAGGCGCCTTTCGCGATGGCGACTGGCGCGTGGTATTCGCCGGCCACGGTTACACCTGGCTGGGGGATGCCGGGCATCCCGTGGCGCCGATCTGGCTGGATGACGTGAGCGCCGCCGGTATTCCCCACGAGTGGAGCACCGATATTCTGACCCGGCTTTGGCGAAAACTGGCGCTCAACTGTGCGATCAATCCGCTGACCGTGCTGCACGATTGCCGTAATGGCGGTTTACAGGAACACCACTGTGAAGTCGCCACCCTTTGCGTCGAATTGACCGAGTTGCTTGAGCGGTGCGGTCAACCAGCAGCGGCCGAGGACCTTCAACAGGAAGTCGAACGGGTGATTCACGCGACCGCCGCCAACTACTCTTCGATGTACCAGGACGTCGCGAGCCAGCGCCGCACCGAGATCAGCTATCTATTGGGTCATGCTTGCAAAGTCGCCGCGAGGCATCAGTTGAACCTGCCGCACCTCAATCAACTTGAGCAAAGGTTGATCACCCATCTGCACAGCCTTGGATTGCCCAGCGACTGAGCAGCGGCTACGCTGGCCACTTGTTCCTTTTCAGCGATGAACCTGATGCCATTGCGCCAGCGCCTTGAAAACCTTCCGGTCGGCCAGAAATTACTGGCCGCCCTGCTGGTGCTGTTGACCACCGTCCTGCTGGTCGCCAACCTGACCTTTATCAGCGCCGCGTACTACATCTCCCAGGAAAGCATGGCACCTCAGGCCTTGCAGACCATCGGCCGCCTGGTGTCCAACCCCAGCCTGGTGTCCGAAGCCTTGCAGTCACCGCAAAGCGCCGAACGCCTGCTCAATGAACTCAACAGCTATTCACCGCTGCGCGCGGCGGCCCTTTATGACGGCAAGGGCGAGCGTCTGGCGCAGTTGCAGCATGGCGACAATCTGAGCCTGCCAACGCGTTACCGGCACATTGAATCGTGGCAAGCCACGGAGTTTCGCAGCAATCAAATCATCACCCTGCCCCGCCCCGGCACCGCGCCCGGCCACCTGTTACTGGTCGCCAGCAGCGAACTGCCGATGGCGTTCTACACCGGGACGCTCACCGCCAGTCTCGGGATTCTGATCTTCAGTGTGCTGTTGTGGCTGGTGATTGCCCGACAAATCAAACGCCTGATCACCCGGCCAATTCATCAGCTCGAAGAGTTGTCCCGGCAAGTGACCCGGGAAGAGAACTACGCCCTGCGCGCCTCCCGCGGCAACCATGACGAAATCGGCAGCCTCGCCGAAGCATTCAACACCATGCTCTCGCGGATCGAAGCCCGGGAGCAGCAACTCAAGCGGGCCCGGGACGATTCCCAGGCTGCGTATGATCAGGCTCAGGGCCTGGCCGAAGAAACCCGCCATACCAATCGCAAACTGGAGCTCGAAGTCCAGGTGCGCAGCAAGATCGAGAAGAAGCTCACCGGTTTCCAGAACTACCTCAACAGCATCATCGATTCCATGCCCTCGGCGCTGATCGCCCTTGATGAACAACTCTACGTGACGCAGTGGAATCAAGAGGCCAGCGCCCTGTCTGGCACGCGCCTCGACGAAGCCCTGAACCAGCCGATTTTTCTCGCTTTCGAACCGCTCAAGCCGTTTCTGCCGCAACTCAAGCAAACCGTCGAGCAGCACACAGTGGCCAAGATTGAACGGGTGACGTGGCTCAAGGACGAAGAACCCAAGCACTACGCGCTGACGTTCTACCCGCTGATGGGCGGTGCCGGGCGTGGTGTGGTGATCCGGATCGACGACATCACTCAGCGTCTGTCGCTGGAAGAAATGATGGTGCAGTCGGAAAAAATGCTCTCGGTCGGTGGCCTTGCCGCGGGTATGGCCCACGAGATCAACAACCCGTTAGGCGCGATCCTGCACAACGTGCAGAACATTCGCCGACGCCTTTCGCCTGATCTGCCGAAGAATCTCGAACAAGCCGAGCAAACCGGGATCGCGTTGGAAACGGTCAACAAATACCTGCAAGCGCGCGAAGTGCCGCAGTTGCTCGATGGCATTCAACAGGCGGGTGCCCGGGCAGCGAAAATCGTCACCCACATGCTCAGCTTCAGCCGCCGCAGTACCCGGCAAATGGCCCCGTGCGACCTGCCGGCGCTGATCGATCAGGCGGTGGAAATCGCCGGCAACGACTTCGACCTGGCGATCGGTTTCGACTTCAAGGGCCAGGCGATCATTCGCCAGTTCGATCCGCAACTCGGTCCGGTGCCCGGCACGGCGAACGAACTGGAGCAAGTGCTGCTCAATTTGCTGAAAAACGCCGCGCAGGCTATTCACCAGCGCGAAGGCGACCGCGAGCCGGGACGGATCATTCTGCGCACCAAGCTGAATCCGCCGTGGGCGGAAATCCAGGTGGAGGACAACGGCATCGGCATGAGCGAGAGTGTGCGCAAACGCACCTTCGAGCCGTTCTTCACCACCAAGGAAATCGGTCAGGGCACCGGCCTTGGCCTGTCGGTCTCGTATTTCATCATTACCAACAACCACAAGGGGCAGATGGAAGTGCAATCGACCCTGGGCCAAGGCACGTGTTTCACCTTGCGCCTGCCCTTGGCGGGCACCCCGCTCGTCTCTCAAGAACTCAATCAGCTATCGAGGTAACCATGGGCTTTCGCTTGTCGAAGATTTACACCCGCACCGGCGACAAAGGCGAAACCGGGCTGGGCGACGGCCGCCGCGTGCCCAAGGACCATCCGCGGATCGAAGCCATTGGCGAAGTCGATACGCTGAACAGTCAGGTGGGTGTGCTATTGGCCGGGTTGGCGGCGGAAAGTGGCACCTATCCAGGATTGAACGAGGTGATCGAGGTTTTGGCGCCTTGCCAGCATCGGTTGTTCGACTTGGGTGGTGAACTGGCGATGCCGGTGTATCAGGCACTGAACACGGCAGAAGTCGAACGGCTGGAAGCGGCGATCGATGTGTGGAATGAAGAGCTGGGGCCGCTGGAGAATTTCATTCTGCCGGGTGGTTCGGCATTGATTGCCCAGGCCCATGTGTGCAGAAGCCTGGCACGCAGCGCCGAGCGGCGGTGTCAGCATTTGAATGCTGTCGAACCATTGGCCGGGGTTGGGTTGGCGTATATCAATCGGTTGTCGGACTTGTTGTTTGTGGTGGCGCGGTTGATTGCCCAGCGACAAGGGATTGCCGAAATATTGTGGCAACCGGCGGCAAAACCCGAATAAATTATCGTCTGCCAGGCCCTCATCGCGAGCAAGCTCGCTCCCACAGGGATCAATGTCGTACACAGATCTGTGTCCGCCACGAACCACTGTGGGAGCGGGCTTGCCCGCGAAGGGGCCGGTGGCTAAACCAAAGAATCAGGCCAAAATGCCCGAATCCCCGCCGCACCCTGCGCGCCCGCCTCCCAGGCTTTCTGAAGATCCGCCGGGCCAACACCACCGAGCAAGAACACCGGTTTGCTGAAACCTTCGATCAACGCGCCAGCCTGTTCCCAACCCAGCGGCTGAGCCCCCGGATGAGTCAGGGTCGGTTGCACCGGTGACAGGGTCACAAAATCCACCCCCATCTGCTCGGCCAACGCCAGCTCTTCAGCGTTATGGCAGGACGCCGCCAGCCAGCGCGACGCCGGTAACGGGCGGCCAGCCGCTGCATATTTGCGCAGTTGCGCGGAGGTGATGTGCCAACCGGCGGACGGGAAATCTCCCAGCCACTCGAACGGCCCCTTGATCATCAACTGCGCCTTGCCCGCACACAGCCCCGCCGCGTCCACCGCCAGATCGCGGTACTTCGGATCGTAGCCGTTGGGTGCCCGCAACTGGATCAACTTGATGCCGCCAGCGATGGCTTTTTGAATACCGCGCAGCAAGGCCGGGGTTTCCAGGTCTTCCGGGGTAATCAAATACTGCGCGGGTAACCGCGCAGCCGCGACGATCGGCTGGTTGGCCGCCGGGAACTCGTAGTTCAGCAGATCGCGGGGCGCGACCCATTCCAGCGGCTGGCCTTCGGCGCCGTGCGGTTCGCCGGTAAAGGCCGACACTTCCCAAACGTCCAGCAACACTTGCTTGTCCGGGTAATCGTGCCGGACCTTGATCAGCGGGCGAGCCGCGTTGACCACGATGCCCAACTCTTCAAGGAGCTCGCGAGCCAGGGCGGTTTCGACGGATTCGTCGGTCTCGACCTTGCCACCGGGAAATTCCCACAGGCCACCCTGATGCTGGGTGTCGGCACGGCGGGCAATGAGGATCTTGCCACTGTTATCACGGATAACAGCAGCGGCTACGTGGACTCGTTTCACCGTTCTACTTCCTCCAGACCTGCCTTCTGCCAAGCCTTGAAGGCTGGCCATTGGTAGATGGTTTCGACGTAGGCCGCGTCCGCTGCGGGCAGCCTCACCTGATAGGTGCGCAGGCGCACGGCGATCGGTGCGAAGAAGGCATCGGCCAGGGTCGCGCCGCCAAACAGGAACGGACCGGTTTCGGTGGCGGCGGCGCGGCACTCGGCCCACAACGCCCACATACGCTCAATGTCGGCCTGGACGCCAGCCGGTGTCGGCGACAGCGCAGCGTCGTGACTCAAGTCGAATGGCATGTTGCCGCGCATGGCGAAGAAACCGCTGTGCATCTGCGCGCAAGCCGAACGGGCCTGGGCGCGGGCGGCGGTGTCTTTGGGCCAGAGGCCGGCGTCGGGAAACTGCTCTGCCAGATACTCGGCAATCGCCAGGGAATCGGCGATGGTGCCGTGTTCGGTTTTCAGCAGCGGGACTTTCGCGGTCGGCGAGTGCTTGAGCAGACGCTCACGCGTATCCGGCTGGTTCAGCTTGATCAGTTCTTCGGTGTAAGGGGCGCCGGCCAGGTCGAGGGCCAACGCGCCGCGCAGGGACCAGGAGGAAATCAGTTTGTCGCCGATGATCAGGTGGAGGCTCATGTTCGGGACCTTTTGATGAGGAATGCAGGCCAGAATCTCTAGCGTCTGGTAGTCCGTCATCGCGAGCAAGCTCGCTCCCACACTGGATTTGCGGCGTTCACAAAACTTGTGGGAGCGAGCTTGCTCGCGATGGGGCCAACTCGGTCTTAAGTGCGGTATTCGGCGTTGATCTTCACGTATTCGTGGGACAGGTCGGTGGTCCAGATGGTTTCGCTGCAATCACCGCGACCCAGTTCGATACGGATCGTGATTTCTTCCTGCTGCATCACGGCCGCGCCCTGGGCTTCGGTGTAGGTCGATGCACGAGCGCCACGGCTGGCGATACAGACATCACCGAGGAACACGTCGATTTTGCTCACGTCCAGGTTCGGTACGCCGGCACGGCCCACGGCAGCCAGAATGCGGCCCCAGTTCGGGTCGGAGGCGAACAGTGCGGTCTTGATCAGCGGCGAGTGCGCCACGGTGTAACCGACGTCCAGGCATTCCTGGTGATTGCCGCCGCCGTTGACTTCAACGGTCACAAACTTGGTCGCGCCTTCGCCGTCACGAACGATGGCCTGGGCCACGTCCATGCACACTTCGAACACGGCCTGTTTCAGCTTGGCGAACAACTCGCCTTCGGCGCGGGTGATTTCCGGTAGTGCAGCCTGACCGGTGGCGATCAGCATGCAGCAGTCGTTAGTCGAGGTGTCGCCGTCGATGGTGATGCGGTTGAACGACTTGTTGGCACCGTCCAGCAGCAGGTTTTGCAGCACGTCGCGGGAGACTTTGGCGTCGGTGGCGATGTAGCCGAGCATGGTCGCCATGTTCGGGCGGATCATGCCCGCGCCTTTGCTGATACCGGTGACAGTGATGGTCACGCCGTCATGCTGGAACTGGCGGCTGGCACCTTTTGGCAGGGTGTCGGTGGTCATGATGCCGGTGGCGGCAGCTTCCCAGTTGTTGACCGACAGGTCGTCGAGGGCGGCTTGCAGAGCCCCTTCGATTTTCTCGACCGGCAGCGGCTCGCCGATGACACCGGTGGAATACGGCAGCACCAAGCTGGCGTCGACGCCGGTCAGCTCAGCCAGTTTGGCGCAGGTGCGTTCGGCGGCGACAAGGCCTGGTTCGCCAGTGCCGGCGTTGGCATTGCCGGTATTGGTCAACAGATAACGCACCGGACCTTGCACGCGCTGCTTGGCCAGGATCACGGGAGCCGCGCAAAAGGCGTTCAGGGTGAACACGCCAGCGACCGTGGAACCTTCGGCACAGCGCATGACCACAACATCCTTGCGCCCCGGGCGCTTGATGCCAGCCGAGGCGATACCGAGTTCAAAACCGGCAACCGGGTGCAACGTTGGCAAAGGACCAAGACCAACAGCCATGAATGCGCTCCTTAATAAATGATGTCGGCACCGCTTTCAGGAAGAACGGTGGTTTAAATGGCAAAACGCCGCGACGGCATAAGCCGGTCGCGGCGCGGGTATTTCAGCGTATGAAACGGGCTTTACTGGATCTGCCCGTGGCAATGCTTGAACTTCTTGCCCGAACCGCAGTAGCAAAGTTCGTTGCGGCCCAGCTTCTGTTCGTTGCGTACCGGAGCGGTGGCAAGGGCGACATCGACCTCTTCACCCAGCAGTTCCGGTTGCTCAAGCCCCGGTGCTTCGTCGTGCTGGAACTGCATGCGCGCAGCCAGCGCTTCGGCTTCCTGACGCAGGCGTTGTTCTTCTTCGATCGGATCTTCGCGGCGAACCTGAACGTGGGACAGCACACGGATCGAGTCGCGCTTGATCGAATCCAGCAGCTCGGAGAACAGCGTGAAGGACTCGCGCTTGTACTCTTGCTTCGGGTTCTTCTGTGCATAACCACGCAAGTGGATGCCGTGACGCAGGTGATCCATGGTCGACAGGTGATCTTTCCACAGGTCGTCGAGCACACGCAGAACGATTTGCTTCTCGAAGGTGCGCAGCGCTTCGGCGCTCGCCTGCTCTTCTTTCTCGTTATACGCGGCCAGCAGCTCGGTCATGAGCTTCTCGCGCAGGGTTTCTTCGTACAGGTGGTCGTCTTCGTCGAGCCATTTCTGGATCGGCAGCGCCACACCGAAGTCGCTCTGCAACGCCGCTTCCAGACCGGCCACGTCCCACTGCTCAGGCAGCGATTGCGGTGGAATGTGTGCGCTGACCGTTGCGTTGAGCACGTCCTGACGGAAGTCGGCGATGGTTTCACCGATGTTGTCGGCGGCCAACAAACTGTTACGCATGTGATAGATCACTTTACGTTGTTCGTTGTTGACGTCGTCGAACTCGAGCAGTTGCTTACGAATGTCGAAGTTGCGGCCTTCAACCTTGCGCTGAGCCTTCTCGATGGCGTTGGTCACCATGCGGTGCTCGATCGCCTCGCCAGGCTGCATGCCCAGGGCCTTCATGAAGTTCTTCACCCGATCAGAGGCGAAGATGCGCATCAGGCTGTCTTCCAGCGACAGGTAGAAACGGCTGGAACCGGCGTCACCCTGACGACCGGCACGACCACGCAGCTGGTTGTCGATACGACGCGATTCGTGACGCTCGGAAGCAATCACCTGCAAACCGCCCGATTCGAGCACTTGCTGGTGACGTTTCTGCCAGTCGGCCTTGATCTGGGCAATCTGCTCAGGGGTCGGGTCTTCCAGGGTGGCCACTTCCACTTCCCAGTTACCGCCCAACAGGATGTCGGTACCACGACCGGCCATGTTGGTGGCGATGGTCAGTGCGCCTGGGCGACCGGCCTGGGCAATGATCTCGGCTTCTTTTTCGTGGAACTTGGCGTTCAGAACCTTGTGTTCGATGCCTTCCTTCTGCAGCAGCGCAGACATGTGCTCGGAAGTTTCGATGGTTGCAGTACCCACCAGTACCGGACGGCCCTGGGTCATGCATTCCTTGATGTCATTGATGATCGCCGCGTACTTCTCTTCGGCGGTCAGGAACACCAGGTCGTTGTAGTCTTTACGCGCCAGCGGTTTGTTCGGCGGGATAACCATCACCGACAGACCGTAGATCTGGTGGAATTCGAACGCTTCGGTGTCGGCGGTACCGGTCATGCCGGACAGCTTGTTGTACAGACGGAAGTAGTTCTGGAACGTGGTCGAGGCCAGGGTCTGGCTTTCGGCCTGAATGTTCAGGTTTTCCTTGGCTTCGATGGCCTGGTGCAGGCCTTCGGACAGACGGCGACCCGGCATGGTGCGACCGGTGTGTTCGTCGACCAGGACAACCTGGCCATCCTGCACGATGTATTCGACGTTGCGATTGAACAGCTTGTGCGCACGCAGACCGGCATAAACGTGGGTCAGCAGGCCAAGGTTGTGCGCCGAGTACAGGCTCTCGCCTTCAGCCAGCAGGCCAACGCGGGTCAGCATGTCTTCGATGAACTGGTGACCGGCTTCGTTGAGCTCGACCTGACGGGTCTTCTCGTCGACGGTGTAGTGGCCGGCCTTGGTGACTTCGCCTTCAACTTCTTCGATGTGCAACTCAAGCTGCGGGATCAGTTTGTTGATCTCGATGTACAGCTTGGAGCTGTCCTCGGCCTGACCGGAAATGATCAGCGGGGTACGGGCTTCGTCGATGAGGATGGAGTCGACTTCGTCGATCACGGCAAAATTGAGTTCGCGCTGGAATTTTTCTTCCATGCTGAACGCCATGTTGTCGCGCAGGTAGTCGAAACCGAATTCGTTGTTGGTGCCGTAGGTAATGTCGGCAGCGTATGCCAGACGTTTCTCTTCCGGCGGCTGGAACGGCGTGACAACACCGACCGACATTCCGAGGAATTCGTAGAGCGGACGCATCCAGTTGGCGTCACGACGGGCCAGGTAGTCGTTCACCGTCACAACGTGCACGCCCTTGCCGGACAGCGCGTTGAGGTAAACGCCCAGTGTTGCCACCAGGGTCTTGCCTTCACCGGTACGCATTTCCGCGATCTGGCCTTCATGCAAGGTCATGCCGCCGATCAGCTGGACATCGAAGTGGCGCATACCCATGACGCGCTTACCGGCTTCGCGGGCGACCGCAAAGGCTTCTGGCAGCAGCTTGTCGAGGGTTTCCCCTTTGGCGATGCGGGCCTTGAACTCATCTGTCTTGGCACGCAATTGATCGTCCGAAAGGGCCACCATTTGCTCTTCGAAGGCATTGACGAGTTGCACCGTCTTGAGCATGCGTTTGACTTCACGCTCGTTCTTGCTTCCAAAAAGTTTCTTTAACAAAGGCGCAAACATATCGGCAGGATCTTCCACACTAAAGGGATGGAGGGCGGCCCCATGAGTCGCCCGAGCAGCCCTCATGGCCGCATGCGAACGAGCATTCTACCCGGAAACGATGGTGAGGAAAGTGGCGTTATTCCACGATGCTGGCACAGCGCTGTGACGGGGCTCACTTAAAATAAGGGCTTTTTGCTGAACTTCAAGCCATTCACGGCACAAGTTACTTGTTGATTTAATGGGTAAAGCGCTCGCAAAGCAATGGCTCGGGTGCATCCGGTGCTTTCTGCTACCATGGCGGCTCTGTTACTTCAGGTGTCTGATCATGGCATTTCGCCCTCTTACGGCCAGAGCACCCGCCGTCCTGCTTCGCGAAGCCAAACCGCTGAAAGCCATCTTCGGCCACGCTCAACGCCTGGGTCATTTACAACGCCTGCTGGAAAGCCAATTGCAGCCCGCCGCCCGCGAGCATTGCCATGTGGCGTCGTGGCGCGAAGGCAGTTTGTTGCTGATAGTGACCGACGGTCATTGGGCAACCCGCCTGCGTTATCAGCAAAAGCGTCTGCAACGGCAACTACAGATGTTCGACGAATTCGCCAGCCTGACGCGGATTCTGTTCAAGGTCCAGCCGCCCACGGTTCAGCAAGGGGCGGCTGGCCATACCATCAGCTTGTCGACCGATGCAGGCGCGACCATTCAGGCCACAGCCGACGGGATCAGCGATCCGAATCTGCGGGCGGCTCTGGAGCGGTTGGCGGCGCACGCCAAACCCAAGGCATGACATTGAACCCATGTGGGAGCGAGCT